>JAQCDI010000023.1 GCA_027620595.1 Bacteroidota bacterium
TGCCCTGGACGCGGGAGGCACGACCTGGGCGGTTCTGGGCACCGGTATCGACAAGTGTTACCCTTTGGAACACGCGCGGATGGCCGAGGCCATCCGCGCGCAGGGGATGCTCCTGTCCGAGTGGTTGCCCGGAGCGGGCCCGGAGGCCTTCCGTTTTCCGCTGCGCAACCGGGTGATTTCCGGCCTGGCCCACGTCGTGATTGTAGTGGAGGCAGGCATCCGCTCGGGGGCCCTCCGAACGGCGGGCAACGCGCTTCAACAGGGCCGGGAGGTGTTCCTGGTGCCGGGTCGCCCGGAAGACGATGCTTCGGCCGGCACGAACGCCTTCCTTTCGGAGGGAAATGGGCACATCCTGACGGATCTGGGCGCGGTATGGGCTTGCCTGGACGCCCTCAAGCTGGACTGCCGGGATGATCCGGGGTGGGAGGGAATCCGTGAGGCCATGCGCCTGCTTCCCCCAGCGACAGCGAAGAAAGAGTCCAAGCGGCCGCCGACCGACGCGATGAAACGGAAAATCCAGAAAATCCTGAAACACGGTCCGCGGCATCCGGCCAGTTTGTTGCGCGATCTGGGGTGCAGCCGCGAGGAGCTGGACGTGGCGCTGTTCGACCTGGAAATGGGAGGGCGCGTGGAAACGCTCACCGGTCACAGGGTATCCTGGAAACCCTGAAGTTGCTGCATCGAGGCCGTTGTCCGGCTTCAGTCCGGTCGTCGGAGGGTCGTCGGAGGGTCGTCGGAGGGCCGTCGGAGGGCCGTCGGAGGGCCGTCGGAGGGCCTTCGGAGGGGGGGGCGGGGACAAAAAAAGGCAGCCGGTCGACCCCACCGACGACCGACTGCCATGGGATGTGTCATCCGCAGGGGAAGAGGTGTTGCCTGGAACCCCTCCGGTACACGAGGGCGTGGACGGGAGGGTCCATCCAAAGTTGCGATCCCGAATACCCGCACCGTTTACCTGCACCGTAAGTCTGCACAGAATGTGCACGGAAAACCCTACCATACGTCATGACTGAGCCTGAAAAACAGACGACCCTGCTGACATTCACGGTTCCCGATGGCTATCGGGAACGGGAGCGGCTCGATGTATACCTGACCGGTTTCATCCAGAATGCAACGCGTGCCAAGGTGCAGAAGGGCATCAAGGAGGGTCTGGTGCGGGTCAATGGGGGCGTAGCCTCCCGACCTTCCCAGCCAATCCAGCCGGGGGATGAAATCGTCTGCACGCTCCTGAAAGCGCCCCCCATGGATATCCTGCCGGAGGAGATCCCGCTGGATATCCGCTTCGAGGATGATCATCTGCTTGTCGTCAATAAGCCTGCCGGGATGGTTGTGCATCCGGCCTACGGGCACCGCTCGGGCACGTTGGTCCATGCGCTCCTGCATCATGTCGGCGGCGGTCCCATCCTGGTGGATACCAGCGGGGATGCCGATGGAGAATCCGGCGTGGATGATGATGGGGATGCCGATGAGGAAACGGGCCTTTCCACCATCAACGCGGCTCCCCGGTTCGAGGGGGACATGGCCCTGCGCCCCGGGATCATCCATCGTCTCGACAAGGACACGAGCGGTTTGCTCGTGGTGGCCAAGCATGATCTGGCCCACGTTGGTCTTTCCCGTCAATTTGCGCAGCGCAGTACGCGCAGGTACTACCTGGCCATCCTGTGGGGACTGCCCGAACCGTCCAAAGGCACCATCCGCACCGATCTGGCGCGGGACATCCGGGATCGGCGCAAGATGGCCGCGGTGGCCGAGGGCAAGGGCAAGCATGCAGTGACGCACTACGAGGTGCTGGAGCCTTTCGGATACACGAGTCTGGCCCGATTCCGGCTGGAGACCGGGCGAACCCACCAGATCCGAGTGCATGCCCAGTACATCGGTCACTCCATTTTCGGTGATCCCGTCTATGATGGGGACCGCGTCCGGTTCGGGCGTGACGAAGGCCAGCGGAAGACGTTCTACCGCAACCTGTTCGAGGCCCTTCCCCGACAGGCGCTGCACGCTGCCTCGTTGGGGTTCCGACATCCGGTGACCGGTGAGGAACTGGACTTCGAAGCGGAGCTGCCCCCCGACATGGAGCACGTGCTTGACAGGCTCCGCTCCTTCGATCTGGTTCGGCAATAGGCTCTTGTTCCGTCCGGTTCGTCGGCCCGGGATCCATGGAATGTTTGCTTTCGCGCCCTCACGCGGGCGGGCTTTCTTTGCTAGATTGCGGCCCCCATCCGGGGAATCCCACCTTTTTCCGATCCTTCCATGGAACTGACCAAGCTGCTCGATGCCTCGAATGTGGCGGTTGGTGTCGACGCCACCGACAAGGAGTCGTTGATCCATGCCGTGATTGACCTCATCGAAGGTCATCCCGCTGTCCTGGACGCGATAGGCATGAGGGAAGCGGTTTTCGAGCGGGAAGCCACCATGTCCACCGGAGTGGGCAAGGGATTGGCGTTGCCGCATGCCAAGACGTCGGCCGTCAGTGGGGTGGTGGCAGCCCTGGCCGTGACGCGCGCACCGGTGGAGTACGCGTCCATCGACAACGAACCCGTCCGGATCGTATTCCTGCTTCTGGGCAGGCAGGATGCCAAAAGTCAGCATGTTCGTATCCTGAGCCGGATTTCCCGCATGATGAACCAGGAGCAAACCCGTCAGGCCGTGGTTTCGGCATCGACGACCGAGCAGTTGCTTGCGGTCATCCGGGAAGCCGAGTCGCACCTGAACTGAATACGGCCATGAATGCATTCAAGTCTATTCCCGGTACGTTTGACATCCTCCCCGATGGCTACTCGAACGGCGGTGACGAGGTGGCTCCGGTCCGCATGTGGTTGCACCTGGAGGAAACGGTCCGTTCCATCATGGCGAGGTACGGTGCGGAGGAGATCCGCACCCCCATCCTCGAACCGACTGAGCTGATTGCGCGGGGAATCGGGGCCCTGACGGACATCGTGACCAAGGAGATGTTTGCCTTCGAGCGCGGGTCGACGAATTATGTCATGCGGCCAGAGGTCACGGCTCCCGTCATGCGGGCCTACCTGCAGCACAATCTGGAACAGCGGGGTGGTACCCAGCGACTGTTCTACATCGGCCCCTGCTTCCGGGCCGAGCGACCCCAGAAGGGGCGGTATCGGCAGTTCCACCAGTTCGGACTGGAGCTGATCGGTTCGGAGGACCCGAGAGCCGACGCGGAGACCATCGTTTCCCTTCGCGACGTACTCGAAGGACTCGGCTTGTCCCGGTACACCCTGCGCCTCAATTCCCTTGGGGATGAACAGAGCAGGCCGGCCTTCAAACGAGCCCTGGTGGATTTCCTCACCCCATTGGCAGATCAGCTTTCCGAAATCAGCCGCAACCGACTGGCGTCCAACCCCTTGCGCATCCTTGACACGAAGATCGACACGGAGCGTACGCTTCTGGCTGACGCCCCGCGTCTTTCGGACTTCATCGACGAAGCCAGCCGGGATCATCACGCCATGGTCAAGTCCCTGCTGGACGCGGCCGGGTTGGCCTACGTGGAGGATCCATTCCTCGTGCGCGGTCTGGATTATTACAGCCGGACGGCATTTGAATTCGAAAGTCCGCTCTTGGGCGCCCAAAGCTCGATTGCCGGCGGGGGACGTTATGACCTCCTGTCCAAGGAAGTGGGCTCGAAACAAGCTGTACCGGCCGTTGGCTTTGCTGCCGGAATGGAGCGCATCCTGCTGGCCTGCGCCGCCGAACAGGTGGCCATGCCCGCCGAACCCCGTGTGGACGTATTCATTGTGGCGCTTGGCGACGCGTCGGCCGCCTGGGCGTTTGCCGAGGCAGGCCGGTTGCGCGGGTCGGGCCTGAAAGTGGCCTATGACATGAAAGGCCGCTCCATGAAAGCCCAGATGCGAGAGGCCAATCGGCAGCGGGCACGATTCGTGGCCATTGTCGGAGACGACGAGCTGGTGCAAGGAGTGGTCCAACTCAAGGATATGGATGGCGGCAACCAGGAAACCGTGTCTCCTTCGGCCATTGCCGGACGGATCAGTGCTGCCATTTGACGCCGCACGGATGCTTTCCTGGCCTGGAACGGAATGGCAGGGGGAGGGTAGGTCGATAGCCGTGATTCCCCGTGCGAACGGCCTGCTGCCGCGGGTGCCTCATCATCAACCGAAATCGCCATGTATCCTCGGCTGAGCGACTTTTTCAGCGATTACCTGGGATTCTCCCTGCCCTTTCCCATCAATTCCTTCGGGTTCATGGTTGCCGTGGGTGCCATGATCGCCGCCTGGCTCCTGCAGAAGGAATTCGACCGCATGTACCAGGTGGGCCAGCTCTCCGGCGTCCGCATCCCGGATCCGGACCATAAGGGGAAGGGGCGCAAGAAGATGGTGACGCTGAGTCCTTCGTTCATTGTGGGAACGATCACCATGCTGGCCATTGGAATGGGATTCCTGGGCGCTCGGCTCTTCCACATCCTGGAGAATCTGGACACGTTCTTCAGGGCACCGGCTGCCATGATCTTCACGACCGGAGGCTTCACCTTTTACGGTGGGCTCATCCTCGGTGGGTTCTCGGTCATTTGGTATGTGCGCAGCAAGGGACTGGACATGGGATCCGTGGCCGACGCCGTGGCGCCGGGTCTCATGCTGGCCTATGGAATCGGCCGCATCGGTTGTCACCTGAGCGGAGACGGGGACTGGGGGATTGTTGCGGACATGGCAGCGAAACCGGATTGGCTTCCGATGTGGTTGTGGGCGGAAACCTATCCCAACAATATCCTCGGGATCGACCTGTCCATGACGCCGGTCTATCCGACCCCGCTCTATGAGTTCGGCGCGGCGCTCCTGATTTTCGGACTCCTGTGGTCCTTCCGCAAGCATGCGCATGCCACGGGGTGGCTGTTCTGGGTATACCTGGTCTTCAATGGAGCCGAACGCTGGTTCATCGAGCAGATCCGTGTCAACAACACCATGGACATCCTGGGCGTGTCCATCACCCAAGCCGAGCTCATTGCCTTGGTCTTGATCCTGGTCGGCGTGATCGGGGTTGTCCGGAGCTGGTCGGTCCGCAGCCGTTCATTCCCGGTCCAGGGGTCGGGTCAGGCAGGTGGGGCCGCCGCTTCCAGCGAGTGAGATGTTTCGGCCCGGGTAGGTAAGAACCCGGAAACCGGCATCCTGCAGCATCCTGATGGTGTGCACGTTGCCCATTTCGATCAGAAGCGTTTCGTTCCCCAAGGAAAGGACGTTTCCGCCCAGGGTATCCACTTCTGCTTCAGGTACTTCCAGCAGGGTGAACCCGTCATCGAAAAGCCATTGGCGGAACGCCACGGGCAACAGCCGGCTGTGGACCAGCAGATGATCGGTATCCAGGGGGGAAATCAGGGACATCAGGTGCAGCACGTCATCCGGACCGTTCCACCATGGAAGCGGCACCGGGATGGCGGCCTGGATGGAGTCCCCGCAGAAGGACGTCAGGGATTCCAGTCCCGCATAGTTGGTCCGGAAGCCCAGGCCGACAGCCACGATGTCGGGACGCAGCCACACAACATCCCCGCCTTCGAGCAGGGCATCGGAGTGTTCCATTTCCGCGGGCTCAATTCCCAGGGCTCGGAGCTGGGCCGCCATGGCAGCCACCTCCGGCTCGCGATAGGGTTTGCCCATCCGTCCAAGCAGGAATCCTGGACCACAGGTCACGACCGGATCGTGTACATACAGGGAATCCAGTCCCGCACAGTGTTCGGGGGCGAGCCGCTCCACTACGGCGCCGGTATCCTCCAGGATGGAAATGAACTGGTCCGACTCCCTGCAGGCGTCTTCGAAATCGGGCTCGAAAGCAAAGCGGGCTTGACGCCAGTTGGCCGAAACGTAGGCTTGGGACCGGAAGCAGTCCTGGGCATGGGCCACCAGAACCCTCTTGAGGGGGGTGGTCATCGGAAATCGTGCAGTGGGCATGCGAGCGGCGACTTGGACTACAATTGTTGGGTAACAAGGTACGGCCCTTGCTACCTTGTCGCCCCGATCCTCACTTCTTCCTCACATGGGACACACACCTTCGTCACGTGATGCGCAGCCTGCCCGGTTCGTGGCTGGCCGGAATCCCGTCCGGGAACTGCTCGAATCCGATCCCGGTCGGGTCGAGAAGGCCATGCTGCAGAAAGGCGGCTCGGGCGCGGTGCGCCAGATCGAGCATTTGGCCCGCGAAGCCGGGATTCCCGTGCAGTTTGTGCCTCCGGCAAAACTCAACCAGCTCGTACCCGGAGTCAATCACCAAGGCGTTGTACTGGCCGTTTCTCCGGTAGCCTACGCCGATGTCGACGAGCTCCTTTCGAGCATCGCACCGGATCGGGATGCGTTGGAGAGGGACAAGCCGGTCGTGGTTGTACTCGACCATATCCAGGATCCTCACAACCTGGGAGCCATCATCCGCAGTTGTGCTGCCACCGGGGTCAAGGGAGTCATCATTCCGGAGCGGGAGGCAGCGCCCATCACCGCGGCTTCGGTCAAGACCTCGGCGGGCACGCTCTCCCAGGTCCAGGTGGCCCGTGTAGGCAATCTGCCCCAACTGATCATGCAGCTCAAGGAACGGGGGTACTGGGTGGCCGGAGCAGAAGGTACCGGAGAGACGCGCATGGACGCCATGGACTGGGACCGCCCGCTGGCGTTGGTCATCGGGAGCGAGGAGAAAGGCATGCGTCGCACGGTGCGGGAGGCCTGCGATTACCTGGTCTCGATTCCCATGGTCGAAGGCGTAGAGTCCCTGAATGCCTCCGTGGCCGCCGCCGTGCTCCTGTTCCAGGCGTATCTGGCGCGGATTACGTGACGCTGCGACCCGCCGTCATCGGGGGCCCTTGAGCGGCGGCGGCCACGGCGCCGGTTTCAGGGTCGGCCACAATGCCGGCCACAGCACCGGATTCACCGCCGGCCGAAACAAACGACCCCGACCAGCCAATGCGGCAGAGCGCAAAGGCCGGTCGGGGCGCCCACCTTTCAAGCGCGACAGAACCCGAAGGAGCTGTAGACACCTGAAAACCGGTTGTCCCGAGGCGGCAAATCCGGTGCAGGAAGCCCCGGAGGCCGCCAGGGAAGCGCCAGGACGTCAGCGTCTGGCGCTGTTCAATCGGTACACGATCTTCCGGATCGTATCGAACTGCAGGTAGGGGTATTCTTCCCTCAGCATTTCGATGGCATCATACGCAGGCACGTTCTGGGTGCGCATGATCTTGAATGATTTCCGGATCTGGTAGTCGCGGATTCCTTTCTCGCTCAGGAGATTGTGATCTTCGAGGACATCATAGATGTCATCGCTGATGAGGCCTTCCAGGGGATTGCGGCCGGGATCAGTCGTTGCCTGCATGGTCTCGCGGGTCGATTCTACTTGCTGGGAACAGCGGATTCAGGGAGCGCGACTTCCGTACGATCGGTGGGAAATCCCTTCCGTCGCAGGATAAGAGTAGGTCGCTCCTGCACCCCGGCAAAGTGAATTGACCTGAACCGTCCCGCCCGGAGGGCGAGTTGTAACCATGTCGATTCGAGCCGTTGGGCCTCGAATCAGTCTCCGGAAAATGGGTCGGGAGGCCTATTCGGCCCGCGCGATCAGGGCTTCCAGGCGCCGACGCAAGGCCACATCCGGCTCGCGTTCGAAGGCCTGTCGCAGTCGGGCAACGGGCAGGTCGTCATCGGCGCGGGGCTCCACCACCGAGATGGCGGCTTCGCGTCGAACGGACGAAGGATCGGTGAGCCAGGCCTCCGTTTCCCTGGTGGTACGGGGACCATCCGGAAAGAGACGGGCCAGGCAGCGCAGGGCAGCTGCCCCGACATCCGGACTCAGTTCGAGCAAGGGCAATACGGCCTCGGCCACCTCTCCGCCGTCGGCCGTATCCGGTCCAATGAGGGACAGAGCCGTGATGCGGACCAGTTCTCCCTCCGAGGGGGTGACCAGCGCCGATCGCAGGATGGTCCAGGCCTGCTCGGGGCGGAGCCGGGAAAGGGTTTCCACGGCTGCAGCCAGCTCGCCGGCTTCGCTGCCGGCATTGGCCACGGCCAGCGCGGCATTCCACGCTTCCGCTGAACCCGCAAACGAAGACAAGGCTCGCACGGCCGATGCCCGGACCCGGGGGTCTTCGTGCCCGGTCCATTCAATGAGTTGGGCCTGTGCCGAGGAGGATGGCGCCATGCGTCCCAGCACCGGGGCGGTTTCTGCCAGAACGGCGGGATCGGTGTCCACCGTGATGGCGGCCCGCAGGCCCAGAAGCAAGGCGGGATCCAGGTTGGATGCCGAAAGCAGGTGCAAGGACCGGATGGTGGACGCCGCGTCCATCGAATAACGCAGCTGGGAAATCAGGTCGGATTTGCCCGGTGGTTCGGCGAAATCCAGGGGTACGGTTGCCAGGGCATCGGGATGGATGAACCGGGGTGCGATGCCGGTCGGAATGCGGGTCGCCCGTTCCCGCTCATCGACCCGGAGCGTAACGCTGTTGGTTTCGGCCAGCGTGGAGTACTGGAAGGCTGCGTCGAAGACGAAAGTCTCCGGCACGAGGAGTCCTTCCTGGTGCTGGGTGAGCTCCAGATCCGTCTGCTCGCTGCCCGGATCGAACTGGTAGGAAAGCGAGATCACCGGGTGACCGGCGGCGTAGACCCAGGTGTCGAAGAAATCCCCGAGATCCTCCCGGGAAACCACTTCGAACTGCTCACGAAGCGTCTCCGAGTCCACGACCTTGTTCCTGGCCAGGGCAAAAAAGCGGGTCAGTCCTTCCTGGAACGCAGTGGGCCCCAGCCGCTCATGCAGCATGCGAAGGACCCAGGCACCCTTGGCTTCTGCGTGACGATCCCGGAGGTCGGAGGCAACATTCCATCGGTCCCACACCAGAGGCCGCTGATAGAGCGTGGACTCGGCCAGATAGCGGCGGCGCAGGTCGTCGAGCACCAATCCGGCCGCTCCTTCGCCCTCATTGGCCCGGATTCGCTCCACGCTGAGCCATGCCGCCAAGCCCGTCTCGATCCAGTAGTCCGTAGGGGCCAGCCTGCCCAATGCCGGCGTGAGGACCAACTGGTAGCTGCGCCACAGACCCTCGTAGCGTCGTTTCCAGGTGTCTCCCCGGTCGAGGGCACCGGTGGATTGCACGCTGCACCCGATGAAAGCGGCCGGGATGGATTCCCCATCCACCGTCAGGACGACCCATGGAATGGACGCCTCGGTGCCCAGGACTGTGGCGATCCATTCGTCATCCAGGTCCAGTTCCCCGGTGATGCGACCGGCATCCAGCACGCTCACCTGATCGCGAGCGCGGTCGTTCCAGGCCACAAAGCCCGCTGCGCGCGGAAAGACGCCCAGCAGCGTGCTGCGCAGCACCGTCCGGCCGTCAAGGGACATGACAGGGTCAGTTGCATCGACACCCGAGAGGGCCAGGTTCCACGCACGGGGTGCGGCGACGGATACATCCAGGTCCATGGCTGCGATCTCATCCACCGGCAGGGGCATCCAGGTGGCCCGACCGGGCAGGGAGGACGTCCACATGGCCAGCAGCCGCCCATCCTGCTGCAGGAAGCGGAACGCGCTCTTGATCGAATACTGGATATCCACGCGGAATGTCCCGTCGGCCTCGTCCGGCACCGGGATGATCAGACGCCCGCCTTCGACCCGCCATCCGTCCATGGGCCCGGATCCGGCCAGGATGACCCGATCCACCGTGAGGTCGGATACATTGAGGACGAGCAGGGAATCGGGCCCTGCTGCGGCCTCGATGGATGCCGTTCCACTCGAGGCCGCCACATCGGCTTCGAGGTTCAGGAACAGCCGAATCCAGAAGACCGGCACACTTCCCGGATCCATGGTACGGACCGGTGCCTGCAGGATGGAGGAGGGATCAAAGGCGGGAGCCACCTGGGAAAGACCGATGCGGGGAAGCATCAGATGGGTCCACAGGCACAGCGCAGCGACCCATCGAAGGGAAAACCGATTCATGTCAGGAGTCGATGGATGGTTGATGGTCGGGCGGTGTGGGCGGGGTAAGGGAGAACGTAGCGCCGAGGAACAGCATGCCGGCAAAACCGACGGCCACGTAAAGCAGCATCTGTCCAGTGTGCGTCAGGAGCGCATAACTGGCCGCATCGGTGGCGGGCATCGCATACAGGAGGGCCAGCGCCTGGATGGTGATGAAATGGTAGGTGCCGATGCCACCCGGCGAAGGGATGATGACTCCAACGGCACCGATGAGCATGAGGCCCCAGGCACCCACCGGTCCGATGTCGAAGGGGGTGTTGAGGCCGAGCATCAGGAAGGGGAGCCAGGCCATGAGGCCATAGCAGATCCAGATGGCCACGGTCCACAGGATGACCTGCACGGTTCTTCCTGTCCGTGCCAGGCTGAGCAACCCATCCTGGAACCGCCCCATCCACGTCGAGAAACGCGTGCTGCGGCGAATGCCCCGCCAAATGGCCCAGACGCCGGCAATGCTCAGACCTAGGAGCAGCAGTCCGCCCCCCCATAGCAGAACCGGGGAAGTACGGGCGAACCATGCTTGCAATGGTTCGGTGAGCATCGACCAGAGGGGTGCCATCTGATTGGCGTATATCAGCGGGAGGGTCAAAAGGCACAGTCCGAAGGTGAGCATGTCCACAGCCCGCTCGACGACAACGGTGCCAAGAACGGCGGAAAAGGACCGATTCTCGCGTCGGGCCACATTGACAGTCCGGATCACCTCCCCGAGGCGGGGACCTGCGTAGTTGGCCATATAGCCAACCATGACGGAAATGAACGTGTCGCTGCGGGAGACCCGTTTGAGGCTTCCTGCCTCTGGTCCCCGGAGCGTCGGAACCGTGTCCAGGAACAGGGACCAGCGCAGCGCCCGTAGCCAGTGACTCAAGAGGGTAACGCCTACTATGGGGGCCAGCCACCGGTAATCAGCGCTGAGAAGGATGCCGGAAAGGATGTCCCATTCCACACCCTTGAGTGCGAGCCAGAGCAGCAGAACGGCCAACAGGATGCTGGCAACGTGGACCCACCGTTCTCTTGTGGAGCCTGCCATCAGTCGTTCTCCCGCAGGTCTACGACATCGACGCCAGCAGGAATGTCGAAACGGAAAAGGTCCGGAGGGAAGACCGGATTTACTTCCAGGTCCGACAGGTCGAATTCCATGCGCACATCGTTCAGGTCCACGGCCACCAGACGGGTCACCAGGCCATCAGAGGCGCGGATCCAGAGGTCGACCTGGCGGAAGGAGGCAAAATCGTCCCGGGGCAGGAGGCGCAGCCGGTCATGTGGGGCATCCGAAAGGGTGTCCTTGCCTTCCCACGTGGTCAGGTAGTCATCCGAGAAGCTTCGCAGGAAGGACGTCAGCGAGAAGGAGGTCTCATCCTCCACGAAATCATTGATGATGACCTGCCCTTCGGACCGGTTGTGGATCCAGGTGGTGACGCCATCGGTGACGATGGTCTGGTTGGACGTCATCACACGGTAGGCGGTATCGGTAAAGGAGAGCTGTCCCGAAAAGCGTTCGTCTTCGTCCATGAAGGCCGACGAAGCCGTTTGTACAAAGCGCATGCGCATGCCATGGATGGCGCTGTACCGGGTGGAGAGCGTGGCAGCCAGCGCGGCTCCGCGATCCGACCTGTCCTGTGCGGACACGTGCTCCGGAGCGCCGAGGAGCAGCCCGAGCAGAACGGTCAGCAACAAGAAGAAGGATCGGTTGGGTTGCATGGGAGGAAGGCGCACGCCATCAATGCGTAAGGGTGTCGGACAGCATCCCCTTCAAGGGGCATGCCGAACCCTGGTTCCGAGTCCGAACGGGTTCATTTGCGCTGTGTGGCCTCGAGGGCGTCCACTAAAGCCGCCACATCGGCTACATCATTGTACACATGCGGCGCAATACGGATGGCGGTTCCACGGACCGAGACTGAAACGTGCCTTTCCCAAAGGGCCTTCCGGACCGCCTCGGTGGAACGGCCCTCGGGCATGCGAAGTCCGAAAAGATGATGCCCACGATCAACCGGGTCGGCCAGGTCGAAGCCGGCCTGCCGGATCCGATCCTGGAAAGGATGCAGAAGCTGCTCGCAATAGGCCTGGATGCCCTCCGGACGCCACTCGAGGATCTGTTCGAGGGCTGCAGCCAACATCGGCAGCAGGATGAAGTTGCTCTTTTCCCCGACGTCGAATCGGGTTGCTCCTGGTTGGTAGGAAGGCTCGTAGTCCACCAACCCCGCGAAATGCTCGCTGCCCAACCGATTGATCCAGTTCTCTTCCAGCGGCACGCCGTCCAGGAATCGAGGGCCGATCCAACCCATTGCACACGAATACGGCCCGAACAACCACTTGTAACCTGCCACGATCAGGGCATCGGGTCGGATATCGGCAACAGAGAACGGCAGCGCGCCGACACTCTGCGTACCGTCGATCACCAGGGCGGCACCCACCAGATCCGTACGCTTTCGGATGGCGGCCATGTCGAACAGGGTGCCGTCGGCCCAATGGACGATCGGTACGGCCACAGCCGCAGTCCCCTCGTCGATGGCCTCAAGGATGGCTTCGTTCCATGCGGCCGAGGTGGACCGGGCGCTGTGCGCCGCAGGCGCCGCTACCGTGCGGAGCGTGCAGCCGCGCTCTTCGGCAAGGCGCATCCAGGTGTAGACGTTGCTGGGAAATTGTTCGTGCAGCACGACCAGATTCTGCCCCGGCCGAGTGGCTACGTTGCGTGCCACGGAGGCGATGCCGTAGGAGACAGAGGGAAAGAGGGCTACCTGCTGGGGGTCGGGGGCATGGACAAGGCAGGCAAAGAGTTTCTTGACCCTGGTCGGGAGGCGGAAGAAGTCGTCGGGCAGGATGTCGGCCGGGGAACGTTTGCCCCGGATGGCCTCGATGCCGGCCATCTCCACTTTCTTCGACACTGGCGACATGTAGGCGCAGTTGAGGTAGTGGATATCCGGACTGAGCGAAAACTCGGACTTCTGGCAGCTGAGCATGGTCGAGGGCATCGGTAGTGTGCGCCCTGCCAAGATACGGTGTCTACCTGCTTCAGACGGCGGAAAGTGCGTGCGGCGCGCCCGGAAACCGGGCGCGCCGCACAGCCATGTCAGGATCCGGAGAGAGGAACCGGATCAGTCGCGGGAGTCTTCGGGCGTGGCCGAACGCAGGCGGATGGTGGTGCCTTCCGCCGCGGCGGTTTCCAGCGCAGCCTGCACCTCGGCCACCCGCTGCTGGGCATGCAGTCGGATCCCTTCAGCGTGGATGCTCGACAGCTCCCGCTGCAATTCCAGCTCCAGGCGCTGTGTTTGACGTTCCACTTTTGCCAGCTCCCGTTCGATGGATCTCACATCCAGGTCGACAATGACCTCCGGCGCAACGGCCGGACGGTGGATCACCACGCGGTGACGGTGACGGGGGGCTGCCTGGACATCCACCTGCCAGAAGGCAGCCGTTTCGACGGCTGATTCCTGCTCAGCAAGCAGCGGAATGCGCCAGGAGTTTTCAGGCCAGAAATGTTGCACCAACACGGTCAGCAGATTGGCCGAGAAGAGGACGATAGTGGCAATGCCGAGCGCCATGACGACTTTCTGGCGGCGTTCGGACGCATCGGAGGACGGAGTAGAATGATCGGACATGGGGAATCCTCCCGGATCGGAAGCGGTGATGAAGGAGTCGAGGCGCGTCTTCCGGAAGCGTCTTCGGCAGCGTACATCACGCATGGATCCAGAACGGTCGGACCGGAGGATTATTGTCCAGCGGAGGAAAAACCTCGATCGGCACGCGATGCGAGGGGAAGAAAACGGCCCGAGGCACTGCGCAGTCTGTGAGCGGACCGGAGGGGAATGATCCGGGGAGTGCGGATCAGGACTTCAGTGGGGCCGTGGAGAAGAGCGTGAGATCCACCTGGTCCTTCATGTGCCAGCACCACATCTGCTGACAGGGGAAGACATTCTCGTAGAGCGCCTTGCCGACGATGACCGAGTCGACCCGGAACTCCTGCAACGCGTTGAGCGCAATCAGGTGATGGTGATTACCGATGCCGCCTGATGCCGTGATCCGGGCTTTCTCGAGGCGGGATCCCATCTCCCGGTAAGCATCCAGGTTCGGCCCTTCCATCGTGCCATCCCGGCCGATGTCGGTATACGCGATGCGCCGGCAGCCCCGTTGCTCCATGTCCAGCGCAAATTCCACGGCATCCAATCCGCTTCCTTCCGTCCAACCCTGGACCCGGACCTCCCCGTTGCGGGCATCGATGCCGACAACCACCTTGCTGCATCCGTACTTGTCCAGCGCCTCGGAAACCAGATCCGGATTCTGGACGGCTGCCGTGCCGATGATCACGCGGTAGACCCCCGCCTCGATGGCCCGATCGATGTCGGCCATGGAGCGGAAGCCGCCTCCGACCTGTACAGGGATGTCCAATTCGGCACAGATCCGGTGGATCACACCCCTGTTGTGCTCGTCGCTGCCACGGGCCGCGTCAAGATCCACGACATGGATGACCTTGGCATTCTGGATGCGCCAGAGCCGGGCCATCTTTACAGGATCGTCGAAATAGACCTTTTCCTCCTCGTACTGCCCCTGATGGAGCCGGACGCAGTTGCCGCCGCGCAGGTCGATGGCCGGTATGACGAGGATCTTTGACATGGGTTGGAAGAGGACAGGACCCCGCAGGGGCCACCAAGCGCCGTTTTCGGCTCCAACAGCTCTGTCCGGGCCGGGTTTCCCCCATTCGTCGACGGTCAGCTGGGCGAACCCCGATCCGCCCGAAGTTCACAGCCCGAACGGATCCTTGTGAATCCCGGGGTGGGGGTTGGGTGTTAGACGCCGCCCAACCCACCATCTCGAAAGCCACTGATGGCGTCTGCATCTTTCCAACGCATCCTCGTCACGGCCGCCCTGCCCTACGCCAATGGTCCCGTGCATCTGGGCCATCTGGCGGGTGCCTATCTGCCTGCCGACCTGTTTACCCGGTTCCAGCGCATGAAAGGCCAGGATATTGTCTTCGTCTGCGGTTCGGACGAAATGGGGGTGGCCATCATGGTGCGGGCCCGGAATGAGGGGATCAGCCCGCAGGATCTGGTGGACCGGTATCATCCCATGATCGAATCGGCGTTTGCCGGATTCGGCATGAGCTTCGACCACTATGGCCGGACAACCTCCGCCGTCCATGCCGAGACGAGCCAGGACTTCTTCCGGACGCTGGCCCGCAAA
>JAQCDI010000325.1 GCA_027620595.1 Bacteroidota bacterium
GGGAGAACGGGGTCCGAAACGCTGGAATCAAGCGATTCTCCCTCGAGTTGGGCTCCAACTCCCCCGTGATCATCATGGACGACGCCCGACTCGACGCGGCTGCCCGCGCCGTCTGCGACGGCGCGTTTGCGCAGGCCGGGCAGAATTGCCTCGGCGTGCAGCGCGTCTTCGTTCAGCGCGGTGTGTATGCCGCCTTCCGCGAAAAAGTGGTGGCCGTGGCCTCGGGATTGCGCGCCGGGCACTCGCTCGACCCGGAGATCGATGTCTGCCAGATGATCCGGCCGGCCGAGGCCGATCGGGTCAAGGCGTGGATCGATGAGGCGGTGTCGGCGGGCGCCGTCGTACTCTGCGGCGGCAACCAGCACGGCGCCGTCATCGAGGCCACGATCCTCGAGGGCGTGCCCGACGGCGCCCGCCTCTTCTGCGACGAGGTCTACGGCCCGGTGTGTGCCCTTTTCCCCTTCGATACCCTGGAAGAAGCCATCGAGCGGGCCAACAATGTGGATGTGGGACTGCACGGCGCCATTTTCACCGAGAGCCTGCGCCATGCCTTCCACGCCGCCGAACACCTCGAGGTGGGAGCCGTCATCGTAAACGACTCGACCGACTACCGCCTGGACACGATGCCCTTCGGCGGCACCAAACAGTCCGGCGTGGGTCGCGAGGGCGTGCGGTATGCCGCAGAGGAAATGAGCGAAACCCGTGTGGTGTGCTTCAACCTGGCCGACTAATCGGCCTCCGAGAGCACGTCCACCAGCGCGGTTCGCCCGATATTGCGGCCCGAAACGAAGATCACGACCGGCGTCGAGGGCTTCGGGAACGCCGGATCGAGCGCGGCGGCCACGGCCACGGCGCACGAGCCTTCCATGATGAGTTGGTGGTGATCCACCATCCAGCGCATGGCGCTGCGCAGGGCCGGTTCGTCCACCAAACGGATGGCGTCCACGCGGGATCGGAGCACGTCGAAGGTCTGTACGCCCAGCCCACCTTCCAGCCCTCCCGCCAGCGTCTCGATGGGCGGCATCTCCGTAACTGCCACGTCACGGTCCATACTGGCCTGAAGGGCCGCCGAGTCCCGGTGCTGGCAGGCCACGATCCGCGCATCGGCGTACATCGTCTTCATCCAGAAGGCAAAACCGGCCGCGTGTCCTCCCCCTCCCACGGGCATCAGGAACGTCCGTGCATCCGGCACCTGTTCCGCCACTTCGATGGCCACACTGCCCCCATTTCCAGCCATGACCAGCGGATCGTCGAAGGCACTCAGGGAGGGAATCCCCTCCCGCGCAGCCTCGGCCAGGGCCCAGCGCTCCGTCTCATCATACCCCGGAAAAGCGCTCAACCTTACTTCGGCGCCATCCCGCTGCATGCCGGCCAGCTTGACCGGATCGACGCTCGATGGCACGAAAATGACCGCCTGCATACCCAGTTGACGCGCCGCGAAGGCCACCCCGCGCCCATGGTTGCCTGCCGAGCACGTCGCAACCCTCTGCACCCCTTCGCCTTGCAGTCGATGCAGGGCATACCAGGCTCCGCGCAACTTGAAGCTGCCGGTGAGTTGCAGATTCTCCAGTTTCAACCAGACGTCCACGCCCAGGCGCTCGCTCAGGTCCGGCGAATGCTCGACGGGCGTGCGGCGAACGCGGCCCTCAAGGAAGGCGGCTGCGTCCTGGATCAGGTCGATGGAAAGATTCTTGGTGGACAGGTTCATGTTGCAAAGGTACCACCCGGAATGCGATTGCGTGGCAGCCCTATCTTTGCGCCATGACACTCCGTGAGCATTTCGACCTGCAGGAAGCCCATTTCCGGGCAAACCCCCATCCGTCGCTGGCCCATCGCCGGCAACGGCTCCTGGCGCTCCGTTCCGCCCTGCTGGACCACGAGGAAGCGCTCAAGAAGGCCCTCTGGGAGGATTTCGCCAAGCCCGCCTACGAGGTCGAACTCACGGAACTGCTGACCACGCTCGTCGAGCTGGACCACGCCCTGCGCCACCTGTCCCGTTGGATGAAGCCCCAGCGTAAGCCCACCCCGCTGGTCCTCATCGGCACCCGAACCGAGGTCCGTTGCTTCCCGAAAGGACCCAGTCTGGTCATTGCGCCCTGGAATTACGCCGTGCTCCTGACGCTTGGCCCCGTGATCCACGCCACGGCCGCAGGATGCCCCTTCACCGTCAAGCCGTCCGAGCACACGCCCCGCGCCGCCGCGTTGATCAAGTCGTTGATCGAGTCCATCTTCCCGCCCGAGGAAGGGGCCGTGTTCCTCGGTGGTCCCGACGTGGCTGGCGCCCTTCTCGAGCTTCCCTGGGCCCACATGCACTTCACCGGCAGCGCGCGCATCGGCAAGGTGGTCATGGCCGCCGCGGCCCGGCATCTGTCCTCGGTCACATTGGAATTGGGCGGCAAATCTCCCACCTATGTGGACGCCTCAGCGGACATCGACGAAGCCGCCCGGGGCATCTGCTTCGGCAAGTTCTCCAATGCCGGTCAGACCTGCATCGCCCCCGATTATCTCCTGGTCCACCGCCATGTGGCCGACCGGCTGGCCAAGGCCCTCCGCGCCGAGATCCAGCGTGCCTACGTTCCCGGCGCCGGGGACGCCGAATTGACGGCCGTCGTCACGCAGGACCACTTCGAACGGCAGGTGGCCCTGCTCGATGATGCGCGGGCCTGCGGTTCTCCT
>JAQCDI010000024.1 GCA_027620595.1 Bacteroidota bacterium
AACAGCGAGGTCAGTTCGGCATCGAGCTCGGCATGGTCTGGCGTCGGGTCGGACGCGGTCGGCCCGCCGCAGGCGGTCGAGAGCAGGGCCAGGCCGACAACGAGGAGCTTTCCCTTCATGTTACAGCCCTGATCGGATCCAGAACAGCCGGACGGAGGACCACTCCGAATAGCCGGAGGGCCCGAGGGCACGCACTTTCCACCAATAGGGATAGGTGAACACGAGGTTTTCCAGGTCGAAGAACGGCTGCGACAGATTCTCGAGGTCCGCCTGGTAGAGCAACATGGCTTCGTCCAGCGTGACGATCAGGTGATAGGCATAGGCCCCTTCCACCGCCTCCCATTCCACACGGACACGCGTTTCGAGTCCCCGGGCGTCATACGCCGGGGCGACGAGCTGCGGGGGTATCGGCGTGCGCGCCGATCGGTCCACGACCAGGGAGCGCGTGGCGGACCAGGCCGTGACCTCTTGGCTGGACTCCGAGCGCACGCGCCAGTAGTACACCCCATCCAGATCCAGGCCCTGAATGGCCAACCACGGGTGCACCGTGACATCCGACTCCTGCAGGACCTGCGTGAATCGCGCATCCCGCGCCAGTTGGACCCGATAGTGCAGCGCCTCGTCATCCCCGCTCCAACGGAGCAGGACGGCCGTGGCCGTCGAAGCGCCGTCTTCCGGCTCGATGGGAATCGGGACCTGCAGGCCGGACAGCGGCCCGCCAGGATCCTGGCCGCACCCGAGGGCGGTCAGCACGATCAGAGCGGAAAGCGGGAGCAGGCGATGAAGCATGGAATGGCGAGGGACGCCCCTGTGCAGAATGACCCTCAAGGTACCCCTGGGCGGGGGTTCGCGACCCCTACGGCACGCCGGATCCCGATGTCAGGGAGGTCACTACGCGGTATCCAAGGGGGCGAACCCCGGGAAAGGGAAACAATGGAACGTTCGGCGCAATACATTCCCCCGATGTATCCTCCGATATATCCACCATTGCGTCCCCCGAGCCCATCCCGCGATCCGATGCCCAAGTTTGCCACCCTTCTGCTTCTGTGCAGCCTTCTTGTCCTTCCCGTCGACGGTTCACCCGTATCCACTTCCATCCGCGATGCCTACGGCAGCTCCCTTTTGGTGGTCGATGGGGATCTGCTGGTCGGCGAGACGTCCGGATTCTCCAATACCGGTATGGTGCATGTCCTGCGTCGAAATGACCGCGGTTCCTGGGATGTGGTACAGACCCTCACGTCGCCGGATGCGGCCATCGGGGACCGATTCGGATCCCTCACCGCGCAGGATGGTGGCGTCCTAGCCGTGACCAGCCCGGGCGCATTGGAAGGTCGCGGAGCGGTTTACGTTTTCCGGTCCGATGTGCAGGGTACCTGGCAGTATGAAGCCCGTCTGACCACCGATGTGGGTCAGGGAGACGGCTTCGGCACGTCGGTGGCCGTCCTTGGAGACGCCGTGGTCGTTGGTGCCCCGGGCAGCATGAATGGTACCGGCACCGTACACGTTTTCCGTGCCGGAGCGGGGTGGCAGGAAACGGGAACGCTCGCTTCTGCCGCAGAAGCCGAGGGCAACCGCTTCGGCTCGTCCATCATCATGGCAGGCACCGTCCTGGCCGTGGGCGCACCGGGAGCGGGCGACGGCAATGGACGCATCGATCTGTTTTCGCCCGTTGACCTGTCTGCGGCGGGTGCCATCCTGCCCACGGCCGGCCAGGAGGGAGCGCGCCTTGGAACCGGCCTTTTCGGACACGGCGCTCGGTTGTTCTCAGCGGATCCGCGTGCCGATCGGGGGATGGGCAAGGTGAGCGTGTACCGCAACCGCGGTGGCGTCTGGACGCTGGAGCGGGAAATGGGGCCCGATGGCGAAGAGAGCCGCGGATTCTTCGGCGCCGGAATGGCCGGATCCGATCAGGAGATCTGGATCGCAGCGCCCCTTGCCAATGAAGCCAACGGCGCCGTGTATCGGTTCTCGGCCACCTCCCTCGAGCCCATGGGGACGTTGACCCATGTCCTGGAAGGCGGGCGAACCGGGTTCGGGAGCGCCATCGCCGTATCCGGAAGTGTGGGCGCCGTGGGGATGCCGGGACATGATTATGGACTCGGATCGGCCGTGGTCTACGAACGGGATGGACGGGACTGGACGAAGATTGCGGCTTACAACCGCCCTGTGGCCGACTTGCCGAGCATGACGGATGAGCCCACCGAATGTCTGGATGGAACGGCTGGGGAATTTCCCTGCGGCAACGTGGACATGGTATCCTTCATTTCCCTGAAGGACCTGCGCATGAATCGTGGCGTCCGCCTGAACGACGTCTGGGGCTGGACCGATCCGGATACGGGTCGGGAGTACGGACTGATCGGGCACATGGAGGCCATGGTGTTCGTCGACGTCACCGACGCGGCCAACCCGGTCGTCCTCGGCGAAATGCCCCGTACGCAAGGTTCGCCCGGATCCACCTGGAGGGACATGAAGGTCTTCAAGGATCATGCCTTCGTCGTGGCCGACGGAGCCGGACAGCATGGCATGCAGGTGTTCGATCTGCGTCGTCTCCGGGACTGGCCGGGTACGTTCCAGGTCTATGAGCCCGATGTCCTCTACACCGGTATCGCCTCCTCGCACAACATCGTCATCAACCAGGAGTCGGGCTATGCCTACGCCGTGGGCAACTCGTCGGGCGGTGAGACCTGTGGTGGTGCGCTGCACATGATCGACATCAACGATCCGCGTAATCCGATCTTCAAGGGCTGTTTCAACGATCCCAAGACGGGCAACAACGGTTCCGGAGCCACGCACGATGCCCAGTGCGTCAACTATCAGGGTCCGGATGCGGAGCACCGCGGAAAGGAGATCTGCGTGGGGTCGAACGGGACGGCCATCAGCATTGCCGATGTTTCGGACAAGGACAACCCCGTTGCCATCAGCCAGGGGACGTACCCGAACTCGGCCTATGTCCACCAGGGTTGGTTCACGGAGGACCACCGCTATTTCTATCAGAATGACGAGGCCGATGAACTGAATGGCATGGCCTCCCGGACCCGCACCATGATCTGGGACCTGACCGATCTGGACGAGCCGGAGATGATAGCGGAGTACTTCGGGGATTCGAATTCCACCGACCACAACCTGTACGTGAGGGGGGACTACATGTACCAGACCAACAACGCCAGTGGTCTGCGCATCATCGACATCCGGGACAGGGCGAACCCTGTGGAAGTGGCCTTCTTCGATACCACCCCCAACAACCTGAACGTGGCCGGATTCGACGGCACCTGGAGCAGCTTCCCGTATTTCGAATCGGGAAATATCCTGGTCAACTCCCGGCGCGAGGGGCTCTTCATCCTCAAGAAGAAGGAAGTGGATCTCTAGGTCATGGAGGCATTTCGCACCGCATTCCGTTCGGCTCTGAGCACACCGTTGATGGCTGATTCGGCCTTCCGGCGGGGCGTGGTTCCCGGCGTCGTCGGACCGGATGTCCGGCCGCTGGCGGACGGTATCCGCATTGCCGGACCTGCCTTCACGGTCGAAGCCAACAACGATCTGGTTTCGATCCTGCTGGCCCTGCACCGGGCGCCGGCCGGGGCCGTGCTGGTCATCGGGAATGCAGTACGCGGTCCGGCGGGCCTGACCGGAGACATCATTGCCACCGAAGCACGCCGCAAGGGCATCGAAGCCATTGCAGCCGATGGATTCATTCGTGATACCGCCGAAATCCGCCGTATAGGGCTTCCTGTGTTCAGCCGGGGCCGCATTCCGGTGGGGCCGTTGAAACTGAAGCCCGAGCAGAAGGGCATCGGTGAGCTCGGCGCAACGGTCCGGCTTGGAGAGGTTTCGGTATCTCCCGGTCAGTGGGTCCTCGGGGACGACGACGGGTTGCTGGTCCTGGATGAAGCCGACCTGCCGGCCGTGCTGGCCCAGGCTGAGGAAACGCTCCGCAAGGAAGAGGACCTTGTCAGCCGGTTGCGCACGGGGCAGGCGCTCGGGGATCTTTTCAGTATCGAAGCTTTCGTGGAACGTCGTCGACACGACCCCAAGGCGGATTTCAATGCACATGTGGCGGCCCAGGGCGATGCCATCTGAAGACGCCGCTGGTTGTCAGCTATCCGCCCGCACCCTACTTTGGGGCCAAGTTTCCCAATCGTGGTCGGCTCCGAAGCCGGAGAAGCGGCCCACAGCTACATGATTCCTGCCCGTACGTCTGCGTACGCATCCGACCCTTCCGCCCTGGAGTCCCAGATCCGCGGACTGTTGTCGGAATCCCGGGTAACGCCGGTTGATTTTCGGGTCCTGTCGGTCATCGTGCCGAACTCGGACCATCAAGGCGGAGCGCCCCTGGCGGCGGATGTGTTCCGATCCCTGCCTGCGGACCTGCACACCACCGTCATATCGGTGGCGCCCAATCGGGGTGACGAGTTCAAGCGGATCTCGATATGCTCCCTGGATCATTACGATACCCCGCTCGGCGGAGTGCGCATCAACGATGCCATCCGCAATGAGCTCTGTGACGAGGATGACGACATCTATATCGACGACCGGGGTCACTTCCAGGATCAGGGGCTCGATGTGAGTCTGCCTTTCCTGCAGCAGGTCCTGTCCGATTTCGACGTCGTTCCGCTCGTGATGGGCAGTGAGTCCCCCGATTTCTGTCGGGAGCTGGGCAGTGCCGTTGGAGAGATCATGGCCAATCAGCGCACCTTGCTGGTGGCATCGATGGACATCCTCGAAGCTACCGAGTCGGGGCTCGAGCGATTCCGGGAGTACCTCACCACCCTGAACGTGTCGTCCATGCAGGCGCTGATCCAGCAGGAGTCGGAGATCCGGGTGCAGGGGAAAGGTCCCTTGATCGTCGCCATGTTGGCTGCAGCCCACCGCCGTGCCAATCAGGTGGTGATGCGTGGCCTGGAAGGTCCGGACGCCGACAGACCGGGCTTTGCCGGCGCGCTGATCGGCCGGATCTGACATGGATCCCCGCAGCCCACGGGAGGGGTTGCCACCGGAAGGGACAGCCATGCTGGATTCCTTCACGATGGTCGGGACCGGAGCGCTGGCCCGGGCCCTGGGGCGTGCCCTCATCGAGCACGGATTCCGCTGCGTGGCATGGGCCGGTCGTTCGGCCGATGCAGCCAGGCACACCGGCGTGAAGGCAGACCACGTACTCTACCTCACGATCGGTCAAGACGCTTTGCCCAAAGCGGATCTGACCTTCCTGGTGGTGTCGGATGACGCCGTTGCCGAGGTTGCCGCGGCCCTGTCCGCTGCCGGAATCCCTGACGGAGCCCTTGTGCTGCATACCTCGGGGGTGTATGACCACCGGGTGTTGGACGCGCTGGAGCGCAAAGGGGCTCTGACCGGCTCCTTCCACCCCCTGCAGACGTTTACCGGCACCGAAGGCAAAGAGCGATTCCGCGGCATAACGATCGGTGTGGAGGGCGCACCGGAAGCCGTCCTGGCAGGCAAGCATCTTGCGGACGATCTGTTGGCCCAGGCCGTGGAAGTAGCCACCGATCACAAAGCCCTCTACCATGCGGCCGCTGTCATGGCCGGCAACCACGCCATTGCCATGTTGGCCCTGGCGGCTGACCTCTGGGAACGGGCCACCTCCGACCGGCAGGGCGCGGCCGAAGCCCTGGGGCCCCTTACCCGGCAAAGCGTGGAAAACGCGCTGGCTGCCGGTCCGGAGGTGGCCCTGACCGGCCCCGTTGTGCGCGGGGACGTGGGTACCCTCCAACGCCACCTCGAAGCCCTGTCACAGCATGCCGATCATCTTCTGCCCCTGTATGCCGCCGTCGTGACGGAAACGGTGCATCTGGCCATGAAATCAGGACGGCTCAGCACGGAGCGCGCCGTGGAGATGCTGGATCTGCTGGACCACATGACCGGTGGCGTGCGCTCCCACGCGGAGGAATCCTGACATGGAAGCCCGTAGCGACGCCCTTCAGCGCATCCTGGAGATCATGGCCCGTGTGCAGCCCACCGATGCCGGCTTCGTTTCCGTGGCCACGGTGGTGGGCAGCGTGCTCCGCCGTGTGCTTTCGGCCGAGAAGACGGCGTTGCGCGCGGCCATCTCCTTGGCCCAGCAGACACAACTTGATGAAATGCGGGCCGAGATGTCGGAAATGATCGAGGCCCTGGGCAAAGTGTTGCCCGACCGTATTTCCCTCGAGACAGTGCCGGCCAAGGATGAGCCCTCCTGGTGGTTCGCCGTCTCGGAGGCCACGCACATCCTCGAGGAGAGCATCGAACAGCTTTCGGCGCTGGTCAAGAAACAGAAGAAGGGGTCGGCCATCCGGGACCTGACGGCCCAGATGCTGCGACTGATGCGCGAGCATTACAACGTTTTCCTCGAGCAGGGTCGCTACTACATGGACGGGTGAGATGCACTCCGCCTACCATGCCGTGAATTGACCGTCAAAGCGCATTTTCGCCTCCCTGTCCAAGGAACAGGCCCACTTTCCATCCATTTGTGTCCGATTGTTCATCAGCCCGGCACGACCCGCCATGAAAACTGTCCTGCTGACTGCCCTGCTCACCGTGTTCGGCCTCGCTGCTCTGCCCGGCTGCGCACAGGAAACCCCTGCTTCCATGCCTTCCTATTTCGCCATCGACACCTCCGCCGGCCGGATGGTCGTCAAGCTCTACGACGAAACGCCCATCCACCGGGACAACTTCCGGAAGCTGGTGGCAGAGAGCTTCTATGACAGCACCACCTTCCATCGCGTCATTTCCGGATTCATGATCCAGGGTGGCGATCCGAATTCGAAAGACAACGACCCTTACAATGACGGCATGGGAGATCCCGGATACACGCTGCAGGCCGAGATCACCCCTGCCCTCATCAACCGGCGCGGCGCTCTCGTGGCCGCTCGGCAGGGCGATCAGGTAAACCCGGAGCGCCGCTCTTCGGGATCGCAGTTCTACATCGTGCAGGGCCAGCCCATGACCGATGAATACTTGAACCAGGCCGAGATGCAGATCAACCAGGCCATCGGCGGCGGATTCTCCTACACGGATGCCCAGCGCCAGATCTACAGCACCGAAGGCGGCGCCCCCTGGCTGGACATGCAGTACAGCGTCTTCGGCGAACTGGTCGAAGGCTTCGATGTGCTGGACATGATTGCCTCGGCCCCCACGCCCCGCTCCACCGGCCAGGGCGATCCGCGACTGGCGGACATGCCGCTCGATCGCATCGAGATGACCATTACACCGCTGCCCGAATACCAGCCGGCCAACTGACCCGAAACGGGAATCCCTCATGTCCAGAATCCATTCCGAGCAGGAGCAGGTACGCCGCGACGCGCGGGCCCGCATGGAAGAAGCAGGGATCAATCCCTTTGCCTATTCCTGGAACGTAACCCATCATGCCCAGCCGGTGCTCGAAGGATTCGACCCCGAACGGCATCAACCGCAGGAAGATGGCCCGGCGCCGGAGCCGTTCCGCGTATCCGTGGCGGGCCGCATCATGTCCCGCCGCATCATGGGCAAGGCGGCGTTCTTCCACTTGCAGGACGCCACGGGCAGGATCCAGATCTATGTGAGCCGGGATGACCTGCCCGAGGGGTTCTATAACGAGGTGTTCAAGAAGCTGCTCGACATCGGGGACATCGTTGGCATCGAGGGATTCGTCTTCCAGACCCGGATGGGGGAGATTTCCATTCATGCCGAGCGTCTGGAAGTCCTGGCCAAGGCGCTGCGTCCGCTGCCGATCGTGAAGGAGACAGAGGAGCGCACGTTCAACGAGGTGACGGACAAGGAATTCCGGTATCGGCAACGCTACGTGGACCTGATCGTCCATCCTGACGTGCGCGAGACCTTCCGGCAGCGTGCCCGCATGGTGACCGCCATGCGTGGTTTCCTCGACGAGCGCGGCTATGTCGAGGTGGAAACGCCGGTCCTGCAGCCCATCTACGGTGGGGCGGCGGCTCGCCCGTTCACGACCCACCACAATGCGCTGGACATGAAGCTCTACATGCGCATTGCCGACGAGCTGTATCTGAAGCGACTGATCGTGGGCGGTTTCGACGGGGTGTACGAGATCTCGAAGGACTTCCGCAATGAGGGCCTGTCGCGATTCCACAATCCGGAGTTCACGATGATGGAACTCTACGTGGCCTACAAGGACTACGCCTGGATGATGGAGCTGGTCGAGGAGCTGATCGAGCATCTGGCCCTCACCCTGCACGGCACCACCGAGTTGCAGGTGGGCGCGCATACCATCAATTTCCAGCGCCCCTGGAAGCGGCTGCCCCTGTTCGATGCCATCGAGGAACGCACGGGTCATCAGCTCTTCGGCAAGGACCGGGATGAACTGGCCGCCGTCGGGAAGAAATTGGGTCTGCACATCGAGGACAGCATGGGGGCCGGCAAGATCATCGACGAGATCTTCGGTGGGTTTGTCGAGCCGCACCTGATCCAGCCCACGTTCATCACCGATTATCCGGTGGAGCTGAGCCCGCTGGCCAAGAAGCACCGCTCCAAAGCCGGTCTGGTGGAGCGCTTCGAGGCCATCTGCAATGGCAAGGAGATCTGCAACGCCTTCTCCGAGCTCAACGACCCGGATGACCAGCGCGAGCGCTTCGAGGAGCAGGTTCGTTTGGGCAAGCGTGGGGATGCCGAGGCCATGCAGCTCGATGAGGACTACCTCCGGGCCCTCGAGTACGGCATGCCCCCGACAGCAGGTCTGGGAATCGGCGTGGACCGTCTGGCCATGCTCATGACCAATTCCGAGTCCATCCGGGACGTGATCCTTTTCCCGCTC
This sequence comes from Bacteroidota bacterium, assembly GCA_027620595.1. Lineage (GTDB taxonomy): Bacteria > Bacteroidota > Rhodothermia > Rhodothermales > UBA10348 > JAAZVD01. Next base: position 8,753 of record JAQCDI010000024.1, read on the forward strand.
CTGCGGCCTGAAGCGGAGGATGCCTCCGCCGAAGACACTCCCGAGGGCGCTGCCTGATGGAGACCCCGCCCCGTCAGGCCGGATATGTGGAACTCCTTCGGGAGAATGCCTCGTTCCGGCGGCTCTGGACGGGAACGGTCATTTCGCTCTTCGGGGACTGGTTCAATACCATTGCCCTCTACAGTCTCATCCTGAAACTGTCGGGGTCCGAGTTCGCCCTGGGCGCGGTGTTCATCACGAAGATGCTGCCCTGGGCGCTGGCCTCCCCTTTGGCCGGCATCCTGGCCGACCGCTTCAATCGACGGCGGCTCATGATCCTCTCGGATCTGCTCAGGGCCGTCGTGGTGCTGGGATTCCTGTTCGTGGACGAGCCCTCGGAGGTATTCCTGATCTACGTCCTGACCACGGCGCAGGTGGTCATGGGTTCTGTTTTCCAGCCGTCGCGGAACGCCTCCATTCCCAACATTGTCCAGCGCCACAACCTGGTGACCGCCAATACCATCATGTCGGCTACCTGGTCGGTGATGCTGGCGCTCGGAGCGGCCGCGGGTGGTTTCGCCGTGGAGTGGTTCGGCCTGCGGACCGTGTTCATCCTGGACAGCGCGAGCTACCTGCTCTCGGCATGGTTCATCTACCGGACGGTCATTCCGCAATACACCTACACGGCCCCGGACGATTCGCTGGTGCGCACCGCCCACAAGAAGGTCATGGAGGGCCTGCGGCACATGCAGCAGTATCCGTCCATCCGACGGATGGCCACGACCAAGGCCGTCTGGGCCATGGGGGGAGGGGCGCTGGTCTTCCTGCTGGCGCTGCTCGGTGAGACGATATCACCCGGTGAAGCGTCCGTGTCCATCGGCGTCCTCTTTGCGGCCCGGGGTATCGGGACCGGGATCGGTCCGATCCTGGTGCGCGCGTGGATCCGGGATGAAGCCCGGTGGCCGTTGATGATCGGTTCCTGCATCATCATCACGGGTCTGGGATATATCCTGGCCGGCTGGGTGGCGTTCCTGTTCACCGCCTCCTATCTGGTGGCCATTCCGGTCATGTTGGCCCACACGGCCGGGGGATCCAACTGGGTCTTTTCGACGGTCCTCCTCCAGCAGCGGGTGGTGGACCAGTACCGGGGCCGGGTGTTTGCCACCGAGTGGTTGCTCGTTATGGGAATGGAGTCCCTGTCGATATTCGTGGCGAGTCTCATTCTGGAAATGGGACTTATGACGCTCATCGAGGTGATCTGGCTCTTCGGAGGAATAGCCGTTTTTTCCGGTGTTTTCTGGCTGATTTTCGTGGTGCCAGCAGAAAAGCGGGATCGACTGGCAGGAAATATCCCGCAGTCCTGATTTCTGGCACTGAATTCGCGGTAGGCCGGGTACTGCATTCAGCGCCCGGATCATGTCCCTCGACTCGCTCCTCCATTTCATCTCGTCCTCAGGCCCCGACTCCTCAGCTGGGACCGATCTGGCTTTCGCGGAAGTCGATCCTGCGGGCCGTGTCCTGAGCGTCAACCCGTTCGGCCGCCTGGCCTGGGGCTGGCGCACCGGCACACAGCTCGATGACCACCTCAGGTTTGCCCTCGAAGCCCTGGAAACAGACGAACCCTGCGAACTGCCCATCCAGGCAGGTGGCCTTCACCTGCGCGGCATGCGGGTCAACCATCGCGAGGGCTGGTTCCTGATCGGTCATGAAGCCGCCGCTCTCACCGGTCGTCCGGTACTGGCCGAGCTCATCTGTCCCGAGGACCGCTGGAAACTGGCCGAACTCTTCGAGCTCGCGGCCCGGGAAGGCAGCTCCCATGCCGGTGTACGCTTCGGCCGGGAGGCCCATGCCGGTGTGCTGCATGTGGTCCAATCCGTCCCCGACGAATTCCAGGCACTGATCCTGCCCTTGGCCGGGCAATCCGGTTCACCGGCCCAACCCCTCATCCCGGAGCCTCATTACCGGTCCTTCCTGGAGCAGGCCCCCATCGGCGTGCTCCACCTGGACACCCGGGGCATTGTCACGTTCGAGAACCACCATTTCCGCTCCCTGGTCGGCGCCATGCCGGACGATTCGTGGCTGGGGCTTCCCCTCGAAGGAATCCGCCGACTGGATCGACAGGAGGCCGCCCCGCTCATGGAGGCCATCCGTTCCGGATCCCCCTGGTCCGGTCAGATCGCGCTGCGCGTCGATGCCGACCGGCGGACGACCCACCACCTTCGGGTGCATGCGGCGCCCATCCTGTTGCCGGAATCCGGTTTCATCGGTTCGGCGCTGTTCATGGAGGATCGGACGGATCTGATCCATGGCCGTCAGGAACTGGCCTTCATCGAACGGACCGATCGCGTCAAGTCCGGCCTGCGGGAGCTGACCACGGAGCATGCGATGCCTGCAGTCTTCCGTCAAGCGGCTACCCGCTTCCTGGGACAGCAGGCCGGCGCGTCTTCCGTCGTGTTGCTGGGCCTTTCGGCCATCAAGGACCGTCTGGTCGAAGTGGCGTTCTGGTCGGGCGAGGAAAGCCTGGAGCCGGGCATGTCCCTGCCCCGGGAGGCCTTCGGCCCGATGGAATCCCGACGTTTCGGCCGATTCCTTGCACCGGAAGAAGCGGATGCCTGTGGACTGGAACCCCTCGGAGCCGAGTGGTGGGCCGATCCCATCCACGACAACGATCAATTTGCAGGCTATCTGCTGCTGCAGTGGTCCGCTGGAACCCGGGACGATGAATGGGCATCCTCGGCCCGCATCAATGAATGGGTTCGCCTGTTCGAATCCCTCTATTCCTCCCTGCAGACGGCCAATCGCTACCGGATGACCGTATCTGCTATCGACGATGCCCTGTTCGGATTCGCCTTCCTGCCTGACCGTGGTCGCCGCTTCCACTTTGCCACCGAACAGATCGAGGACCTGACCGGCGTGCATCCCTCGGAGCTCCTTCGCGAAGGAACCTCGGCCGTCGATTGGATGAAGGATGTGATCCATCCCGAAGATGCTCCCCTGGTTCGCGCCCATCACCGGACGCTGCAGGATGGCAACGAAAGCCGGGTCACCTATCGCATCCAGCATCGGGACGGATCCGTCCGCTGGCTGCGCGAGCATGCCACCCCACGGACGGATGCCACCGGCTTGGTGGCCGTCAATGGCATCCTCTCGGACGTATCCGAGCAGAAAGCAGCCGAATGTGTCCTGATGCAGGCCAAGAAGGAGGCCGAGCAGTCGGACCGCTCCAAAACGGCGTTCATCGCCACGATGAGCCACGAAATCCGCACGCCGCTCGGTGCGGTCAACGGGTTCGCGCAATTACTGGAACGGGAGCTGGACGAGTTCGAGGAAGAATTGCCGGGCGATCTGCCCGCACCGGTCCGCGAATTCGTCAGTGCCATTGCCGAACGCTCCCAGAAGCTGCTGGCCCTGGTCCACGACCTCTTCGAATTGTCCAACGTCGAGATGGGCAAGGCTACACTCCAGATGACCGAGCACGAGGCCGCGGGGCTGATTCAGCAATCGGTCAGCCGCTATCAGGCCGAAGCGGACGAAAAGGGACTCGTACTCCGGTATGCGGATCATCAGCCATCCGGTGTGATCCGCGTGGACGCCAAACGGTTCGGTCAGATCCTGGACAATCTGCTCTCGAATGCAGTGAAGTTCACTGACCTCGGCACCGTGGACATCGTTCAGCGCCTCGAAGGCTCCGAAATGGTGGTCGAGGTGCGGGATACCGGCATCGGTATCGCCGAAGAAAACCTCGAACGCATGTTCGAGCCCTTCTCCCAGGAGGAAGATTGGCGAAACCGCCGCTTCGAGGGCACGGGATTGGGATTGGCCCTGGCCGGCCGGCTCACCGGCATGATGGGCGGACGGATCGAGGCGGAAAGCGAAAAGGGAATCGGATCCATCTTCCGCGTCCGGCTGCCGCTTGTGCGCCCCGACAGGGCCCCTCGTACCGGTTCAGGCTGGCTCACTCCCGAGGATTGGGTGGCCCTTCAGGCCGGCGGCGACGGCCAGTCAGGCCTCGGCGTCTGAGGACGGTTCGCCCCCGTCAGCAGCCCGGCTGTTTTCCAGGGCCACGTCCACGTTGCGTCGGAAACCGTCCAGCTTGGTCCGCTTGACCGCACTGCGGCGGAATCGGGCCCGGAACGCATCCGCATCCAAAGTGGCCCAATCGGACAGGGACGTGTCCAGTACGCCCTCCCGGGGCAGATAGGCCGGCTCCGAGGTTGGCGTCCTGAACTTGTTCCAGGGGCAGACCTCCTGGCAGATGTCGCATCCGAAGATCCAGTTGCCGTGGGCTTTTGCCAATGCAGGATCGATGTCTGCGGCCCGGTTCTCGATGGTGGTCCAGGATATGCACCGGTTGGCGTCCACCACATACGGCTCGACGATGGCCCCGGTCGGACAGGCATCCAGGCATGCCGTGCAGGTGCCGCAATGGTCGGCCACGGTCCGGTCCGGATCCAGTTCGGCGGTGATGACCAACTCCCCGATGAAGGTCCAGCTTCCGTGGTCCCGGGATATCAGATTCGAATGTTTGCCGATCCACCCCAGCCCGGCGCGAGCGGCCCAGGCCTTGTCCATGACGGGAGCGCTGTCCACGAAGGCCCTCCCTTCTGTACCCGGAAGCACCTCCTGGATCCAAGCCAGCAAGGCATGCAGTCGCTCCTTGAGCCGCAGGTGGTAATCGTCCCCCCAGGCATACCGGCTGATCCGCCCCAGGGCCGGGTCTGAAGGACCCTCGTGGGGAGTCCAGTAGCTCTGCAGGACCGACACGATGGATTGGGCCCCTTCCATCAGCAGCGTCGGATCCGTACGTTTGGCGCCGTGGGCAAACATCCAGGCCATGTCGGCCTGGTACCCGCGCGAAAGCCAGGTGTCCAGTCGCCCCGCTTCTTCATCCAGGGGACCGGCCACCGCAATGCCGCACGCATCCAGCCCCAGTTCCAGGGCTTTGTGCTTGATGGCGCGGCTGCGTCCTAGGGGCGTGGACAGGTCGGAGGTCATGGAGCGGGGATGGTTTGAGACCGCAACCTACAAAAAAGGCGGCTCCGTGAGGAGCCGCCTTTGCATACGGGCGAACCGCAGGCCGATCGGGGTGCCGACCAGGATCGGCGCCGTCCGGAATCAGCGGTAGAGCAGCGAGCAGTCGAAGGGTACGGTGGCCACCTGGTGTTCTTCCACGCAGCCCTTGCCGTCCTTGCCTTTCGGGCAGACAACGGGACCGACCTGGGTGTCCACCCGGAAGCGATCGGCCGAGACACCCCTGCCCACGTAATAGTTGAACACGGATTCCGCGCGCTGACGCGCCAGACGCAAGGCCGCAATGTCCACATCCGTTCCGGGTGCATAGCCGATGATCTTCACACAGCAGCTCGGATTGAGCCGAAGGGCCTCGATGTTCTCGTCCAGGGCTTCCCGGGAGGCCGTACTCAGGTCGATGGTGTTCGAGGCAAAGTAGACGCTGTTGAGCTCGATGAGCGTACATACGCGGAGCGTACGGGGCAGCGGCGGGTCGTAGCCGGGAACGGCCAGCGGGGGAGGAATCGGAGCCGGCGGCGGCGCAGCGCGGCGTTTGGGGCGGATGCACCCGCGCAGACCGCCCATGAACAGGGAGGTGTTGTGCGGGTCGTATTCGCGCTCGTTTTTCCAGACGTAGTTCAGGTCCCAGCGATAGCTGGCTTCAGCGAAGGCCGACCAGCACCCGTTGAAGGCCACATCCACGCCGAATCCGACGGGAAGGTGGTACACCGAACGTTCCGGGCCGGGCGTTCCGGTGTCCGGAAGGTCCACGCGGCCCTTGGATCCGCTGCTGAAGATGTCGGCTGTCGTGGCCCCGAAGCCGGTAAAGACGTAGGGCAGGACCCGGGATTTGGAACCCGGACGCAGCGTCATCACGATTTCCGGCTCCCACAGGAAGATGTGCTTGGTCAGGAACTCGTTGGCCCCCGTACCCACCAGCTTGCGACCGTCCTTGGTGCTGAAGTTGGTGAAAAGGAACATGCCCCGGAAGTAGAACCGGTCCCTCGTTATGGGGAAGGAGCCGAAAAGGGCTATGGCCGGATCGTACTCGTCAACATGGTTGACCCGGCTTTTCGGTTGCAGGAGGTCGGTGGGGCCATGGTATCCGAAAACCCCCACTCCGACACCGAGGTGAGCCTTGGTGTCCCGGAACTGGTTGCTCTGGGCACGAACCGGCACGGCGAGCGTGCAGGCCAGCAGGAAGCCGAAAAGGAAACGGCGAAGGGTCATGAGGGGATGACACAGAGGGTGGAACATGGAAATGCGCCGCCGGAGGGGCGGTACATCACCTTGGGTATCGTCCGAAGGTGTCATTTCTCAAGTCCGGCGCGGTG
>JAQCDI010000326.1 GCA_027620595.1 Bacteroidota bacterium
CGCCCGAAATCCGTGCTTTTGACCAGATACGGAATGAAATCACCGTACTTGTGGTTGTCCAGCGCAACGTAGACCGTACCTGCTTCAAACAGGTCCGCTTTGATGTCGTTGACAAACGCCGTTGCCGGTACACCCCGGATGGATCCGACCTCGACGCTGCGCCACTGGGCCCCCCCGTCCTCCGAAACCTGAATCAGCCCGTCATCGGTACCGGCATAGAGAACGTCTTCCTGTACCGGCGATTCGGCCAGGGAGGTGATGGTGTTGTAATTGGACATGGCCCCTACGTCCCAGGAATTGTCCCAGCGCTGCGGACCTCCCATGATGTCCAGCTCGAAGCGCTCCTGTTTCCGCGTCAGATCGCCGGAAACGGCAGTCCACTCGTCCCCACGGTTTTCGGACTTCCAGACCCGATGGGAGGCAAAATAGATGCGACTCGGCTTGTGCGGACTGACAAGGATCGGCGCATCCCAGTTGTAGCGTTCCCACCCTTCATCCACTCCCGGCTGGGGCTGGATATCCACGACTTCGCCGGTGGTCAGATCGACCCGGGAAATGGCGCCTTCCTGCCGCTCGGCATACATGATGTCCGGATTGCCCGGTTCGGTGGCCGGCTGGTGTCCGTCCCAGTCCAAGACCAGTTTCCAATCAGAATTCTGGATGCCATGGACGTTGTCCGTTCGGGATGGCCCGCCTTGCGTGCTGTTGTCCTGGGTGCCCCCGTAGATGTTGTAGAACGGTTCACTGTCGTCCACCGCCACCTTGTAGTACTGTGTTACGGGAAGATTCTCCACGTATTTCCAGGACTTCTCCAGGTCGAAGGACTCGTAGAGGCCGCCATCCGTCCCGAAGAGCAGGTAGTCCGGATCTCCTGGCTTGAACGCCATGGCGTGGTTGTCTCCATGCTTGTACCGCTCGTTCATACGGTAGAACGTCTTCCCATGGTCCGTGGACACCTGCATGGAGGCATCCATCAGATAGAGGCGCCCCTCGTGATGTGGCGAGGCGTACAACTCCTGGTAGTAGTGAGGACCCGTGGCACCTGCCACGGCATTCGACTGCTTGGCCCATGAAGCGCCCCGATCGGTGGACATGAAAACGCCACCGGTCTTGCGATCCAGCTCAATGGCGGCATACACCACGTCCGGATTCTGGGGGGAGATGGCCAGGCCGATCTTACCCATGTGGCCCTCGGGGAGTCCCTTCGTGAGCCTTGTCCACGTCCGACCGCCATCCTCACTGCGATGGATTCCGCTTCCCGGCCCACCACCCAGATACTTGGCCACTGTGCGGTGTCGCTGCCAGGTTGCCGCATATAGGAGATCCGGGTTCCGCGGATCCACTTCGATATCCGTCACGCTCACCCACTGGTCGTCTCCCAGCGTCCTCTTCCACGATGCGCCCCCATCCTCCGTCATGTACAGGCCGCGTTCACCGCCGAACGTCCAGAGCGGCCCCTGGGCCGCCACCCAGACCACGTCCGAATTGGCCGGATGAACACGGATGGTCGAAATATGCTGCGACGCCTTGAGCCCCATGTTCGTCCAGGACTTGCCCCCGTCTTCGGATCGGTAGATGCCATCCCCGAATCCGACGTGACGGCCGCCCACATCTTCACCCGTGCCCACCCACACGATGTCGGGGTGGGACGGATCGAGCTCCACGTTGCCAATGGAATACGATCCTTGATCGTCGAAAACGGGAGTCCATGTCGTTCCGTTGTTGACGGTCTTCCAGACACCACCCGAACCGACCGCCACATACCAGACCGAATCATCTGTTGGATGGATGGCAATGTCGGCGATACGTCCGGACATGAACCCGGGGCCGATGTTGCGGAAGGCCAGACCTTCAAAAGTCGATGCTGTCATGCGGTCCTGCGCTTGAGCCGGAACCAGCAGAAGAACACTCAGGAGGGAAAGAAGAATAGATCTCATGGCTTCATTTGATGATGGCGCTCCCCAAGTATACAGGTCAGCAACCCGCCGTGGGTGCCCCTGCGAAACAAATCTGTGGGCGAACCTTCCAATCCCGGCTGCCTTCGACTGGAAAGCCCCCTCACCCGAACCAAGCCTCCCATGAACCGTTTACTCGTTTTGGCGCTGGTCCTCGGACTGGCTGCCTGCTCCTCCGGCCCAGAGCCTGATCCGCGTGTGGCATTTGCGCCCACTTCCGCTTTCGACATGCCGCCGGCCATTGTGGGCAACGGTGGACCGCTGGAAGGGCAATCCGTACGCTATTTCGACGCCGACACCGCGAGTGTGGGCTATCTGGCCGTGCCGGAAGGGGATGGCCCCTTCCCTGCCCTGGTCATCATCCATGAGTGGAACGGTCTGGTGGATCGCGTGCGCCAGGTGGCAGACGACTTTGCAGCCGAAGGCTACGTGACCCTGGCCGTGGATCTGTACAGCGGCCGGACGGGCGGCAACCCGCAGGAGAACATCGCCCTCATGACGGCTGCCTCCGGCGACATGGACACCGTGATTGCCAACCTGGACGCAGCCGTTGCCTACCTGAAAGCCCGCCCGGATGTGACGGGCCGGGTCGGCGCCATGGGATGGTGCTTCGGCGGCGGCATCGCCCTTTCCTTCGGCCTGGATGGCACGCAGCACGAAGCCACCGCCATCTTCTATGGTCGCCTTCTCGACGACCCCGA
>JAQCDI010000327.1 GCA_027620595.1 Bacteroidota bacterium
CGAAACGGGCTGTACGGACCGGTTATTTTTCGAGCGCCGTCAGCATGGTGGAGTCATTCTCCAGCACGCGCACACGCAGGAGGAACGTCTCTCCGTCCTTGATGCTGACCAAGACCTTCTCGAAGTCGGCAACGGAGTCCACTTTCTTGCGGTCGGCCTCGATGATGAGCATGCCGGTACGCAGGTTGGCCTCGCGGAACGCGTAGCTGCCCTGGTCCACGTTCGTGATGAACACGCCGCGCGTATCCTCGGCCAGGTCGTATCGACGCGCCACATCGGCCGTCACATTACTCAGCTGCAAGCCCAAGGCTTCCGACACCGAGCCGCCCTGCTTGGACTCCGCGGTGGCGTCGGCTTCCACTTCGTCAGCCGCACCGAGTTCGACCCGGATCGTTTTCTCCTCGCCCTCACGGTTGATCAAGATCTCGGCCTTCTCGCCCGGCTTCAGGCTGCCAATGATGGTGCTCAGCGCCAGGGCGTTGTCCAGTTCCTTGCCATTCACACCCAGGATCACGTCGCCTTCCTTGATACCCGCCTTCTCGGCCGCACTGCCTTCGACGACGCTGGCCACCTGGGCTGCTCCTGCTGGAAGATCCAGCGCCTGCCGCAGCGCCGGCGCTGCCGGTCCGTAGTTCACACCGAGACGGGCGCGCTTCACGCTGCCGTTCTCGATGAGCTGTTCGGAGATGCGCTGCACCGTGTTGACCGGAATGGCAAACCCGATGCCCTGATAGCCGCCCGTGCGGGTAAAGATGGCCGTGTTGATGCCCACCAGGTCCCCGTTCAGGTTCACCAGCGGACCACCCGAGTTGCCCGGATTGATGGCCGCATCGGTCTGGATGTAGTTCTGCACGCTCGTGCCGCTGCTCGAATAGCGGCCCACGGCGCTCACGATACCCGTGGTCACGGTGTTGGCCAGCTCCGCTGCCAGGGGCGAACCGAAGGCCATGACCCACTGCCCCACTTTGAGCTGGTCGGAATCCCCGAACTGGATGATGGGCAGATCCTTGGCATCGATGCGCAGGATGGCCAGGTCAGTGAACGCATCGGCGCCCACGACTTCGGCATCATACTCCTTGCCGTCGAAGAGCAGGACAGACAGGTTCTCGGCGCCCTCGATAACGTGGTTGTTCGTCACCAGGTAGCCGTCCGAACGGAGGATCACCCCCGAACCCAGCCCCTGGCTGCGGTATTCCTGCTGCTGGCCTCCGCCCTGGGGCATGCCGAACTGCCGGAAGAAATCCTCGAACGGGCTGCCCTGGAAGGGCTGTGAAAACTGGGGAGCCTGCTGCCGTACCACGCGCTCGGCGCGGACCTGCACCACGGCCGGATTGATCCGGTCGGCCACACTCACGAATGCGGCCTCGAATTCCCGGGCACTCGGTGCTACCCCCGGGTTCGTCCAGTCTGTGGCGTCATCTGCCGGCATGACCGCGGACCGGTCGCCGGCCCAGCTCACCTTGGCCACGCCGTGCTCGGATCCGAGCAGGTTGGCGCCGCTGGTGGCAAACAGGATACCGCCGACAAACATCGCGGCGGCGAGAACGGGAATGGAAAGTCGATTCCAATTGCTGAGCATCTTGTGTCACCCTCTGATGAGTCTTCTTGCGCTGTCCGCCCTGGGTCGGGCGGATCGATGGTTCGCAGTGGATGGAGCCTTGCGGCAATCAAGCCCAAAGCCAAACAAGCAGTGTGCCAATCCCTCCTCCGGGCACCTGGCGTCGCTTGCAGGCCCCATAACGAGTCAATATGGCACTTTATTGTGCCCTTCTTCGTGTGTCGGATCGTCATTTTGACACCCACCGCCTGTCAGAATTTCACCCTGCGATGCCCTTTGATACCTGCTGCCGCCCTTATGTATTGACATGTACAACTCGGTACATAAGGCCGGAAACAACCACCCCGCACCAGCAGGAAAATCTGCGCCCGGGCTTGATGCACATATGATGCACATATTATCCTCCGATATCAACTCCGAACCCCATGCTCAAGCGCGTCCGTCGTCCCCTTGAAGTCCGTTTCGAAGCCGATCGCCCCGGCGGCCGGCCCCTTGTCCTCGTCCGCGACGGCGAGCGGCTGGCCATCCGCGAGATCATCGAGCAGTGGGATGTGCGCGGCACCTGGTGGGCCAGTGAGCGGCACCGCCGCTACGTGACGCTGCGCACCGATCGGGGCACGTTCGACGTGTCCCGGGACATGAAGACCGGTACCTGGACCCTCGTCGGGGTGCACGATTAGCGCCGCCGGCAGAACAGCACGTAGTAGAGCGCCGACACGCCGAGCAGGATCGAGAGTCCGATCACTTCCGAGCGGGTCATGCTCAGGAGCAACCAGCCGATCACCAGACAGCTGGCCAGCGGCACCACCGGCCCGAACGGGATCCGGAACACCGGCCCCTCGGCGGAAGGCGCCATGCGCCGCAATCGCAGCACGGCCAGGCAGCATCCCAGATAGAGCAACAACAAGGATCCACTGGACACGATGGCCAGCGTCTTGAAGGCTCCGGTCAGGGCTAACCCGCAGGCAATGGCCGCGCAGAAGAGGATGGCCGCATGCGGGGTGGGGTATTTCGGGTGAACCCTGGACAGCACATCCGGCAGCAGGCCATCCCTGGCGGCTGCGAATACGGCGCGGGGATGATTGAG
>JAQCDI010000025.1 GCA_027620595.1 Bacteroidota bacterium
GGCACACCGGGCCGGACCGGCCGAGCGGGCGGCCCTGGCGGATTGCGTCGAACGCCTGCTGACGGCCGCGCACGCGGGAGACGATGCCGCCTTCCTGCAGGCCGACCGCGAGGCCGACCTGCTGCTTGAGCAGGCTTCGAACAACGTGTGGGCGGCGCGGGCCGCGGGTGCCCTGCACGGTCATTGCCGGCGCTTCTGGTCGGCACATCGGCATCTGGCCGATCCGGCACAGAGCGCCGCCCTGCATGCGGCCGTCCTGCACCAGGTGGCCGAAGGAAACCCCGAAGCGGCTGGACAAGCGAGTGGGGCATTGATAGCTTACCTGACCACGTTTGCGCGATCCGCGCTCAATCTCTGAACCCGGCCCCGGACGTCCGGAAAACGGTTCGCCACCCTATTGAATGGGGTTCGCCCCCTTCCCCATGCCCGTCCATCATTTCGACTGTATTGACGCCCACACGTGCGGCAACCCGGTGCGCGTGGTCCGCGAAGGCGGCCCGCAGCTCAATGGTTCGACCATGATCGAACGCCGCCAGGACTTCCTCCAGCACTGGGACTGGATCCGGCTCGGCCTCATGTTCGAGCCGCGCGGCCACGACATGATGTCGGGCAGCATCCTGTATCCGTCCACGCGGGAAGACTGCGACATCGGTGTGCTCTACATCGAGACGAGCGGCTGTCTGCCCATGTGCGGGCACGGCACGATCGGCACGGTGACGGTCATGATCCAGGAAGGCATGGTGACCCCTGCCACGCCCGGCCTGGTGCGGCTCGACACGCCGGCCGGCCGCGTGGACGCCCATTACACGATGGACGGAGACCGGGTGGCCAGCGTACGACTCATCAATGTGCCTTCGTTCCTGTATGTCGAAGGCCTTGAGGTGGAGTGCCCCGACCTGGGCATGCTGAAAGTGGATGTGGGCTATGGCGGCAATTTCTACGCCATCGTGGATCCGCAGGAGAATTACCGGGACCTGGCCGATTACACGGCCGGGGACCTGATCCGCTGGAGTCCCATCCTGCGCCACCGCATCAACGAGGCCTACGAGTTCGTGCATCCGCTGGACGAGCGGATCCAGGGCATGAGTCATCTGCTCTGGACGGGCAAGCCCACGCAGCCCGGATCTGATGCCCGCAACGCGGTTTTCTACGGCACGAAGGCCATCGACCGCTCACCCTGCGGCACCGGCACGAGCAGCCGCATGGCGCAGTGGGCCGCGCACGGGAAACTCGGCAAGGGTGACACGTTTGTGCATGAGAGCATCATCGGCAGCCGGTTCATCGGGCGCGTCGAGGACACGACCAAGGTGGGCCCTTTCGATGCCATCATTCCGAGCATCGAGGGCTGGGCCCGCGTGACCGGCTACAACCACATCATGATTGACGACGACGATCCGTACGCCCACGGATTCTCGGTTGTCTGATCCGCAGCGAGGAAGAACGAGGATGAGCGAGCGATTCGATTCCATCATTGTAGGGGGAGGCGTCGTGGGCCTTTCCTGCGCGCGCACCCTGCAGGAGCAGGGCGCGCGCGTCCTGGTCATTGACCGGGGCCGCTACCGCGAGGCCGCCTCGACGGGCAACGCAGGCATGATCGTGCCGAGCCACATCGTGCCCCTGTCTGCGCCCGGTGTGATTGCCAAGGGCATGAAATGGCTCATGAACCCGGAGAGTCCCCTCTACATCAAGCCCTCGGCCAACCCGGATTTTGTGCGCTGGCTCTGGGCCTTCCAGCAACACTGCACGGAAGCGCATGTGGCGCATGGCGTTCCGGTCCTTCGGGACTCCATCCTGGCCAGCCTCGAGCTGCTTGACGCGTGGTGTGCGGATCCGGCCTTCAAGACAGCGGGATTGGCGCACACCGGCCTCCTTATGCTGCACGACGGTGAAAAGGCCCGCAAGGAGAACCTGGAACTGGCCGAACAGGCCGAGGAAGCCGGGCTCGAGATCGAGCGCCTGGACCGCGACGCGACACTGGCCCTCGAACCGGCGCTCAGGACGGCCATCACGGGCAGCGTGTACTTCCGGCAGGACGCGCGCGTGGATCCCGAAGGATTGCTGCGTGCGCTCGATGCCCACGTGCAGGCCGCTGGCGTGACCATCTTGGATGGCACCGTGCGTTCGCTGCAGAAAAACGGATCGCGCGTGGTGGGTGTGAAGACCGAGGATGGAGCTTACGAAGCCGATCAGCTTGTGCTGGCCGCGGGCTCATGGACACCACAGCTGACCAAGGGCCTCGGTACGAGGCTCCTGCTCCAGCCGGCCAAGGGCTACTCGGTGACCATTCCCGACGCGGCACACGGTGGCGTGGATACAGGCATGCACATCCCGTGTCTCGTGACGGATCAGAAGATTTCCATCACGCCCATGCCAGGCGGTATCCGCTTCTCGGGCACGCTCGGGCTGCAGGGCTACGACCTGTCCGTGGACGAACGCCGCGCGGGGCCCATTCGGCGCCACGCGGCCCTCTACTGTGGCGAGGACACGGTGGCCCCGATCGACACCTGGGCCGGCCTGCGACCGGCGTCACCCGATGGCCTGCCCTACATCGGCGCCCTGCCGGGTATGGACAACGTCTGGGTGGCCTCGGGCCACGGAATGCTGGGCGTCACGATGGCCCCCATCACCGCGCGGCTCCTGGCCGATCTCATGGGCGGCAAGACGCCCTCCTTTGATCCGACGCCGTTCCGTGTGGACCGGTTCGACTGATCCCTCCGCAGATGAGCACCCGCCTTCCCGGACGACCCGAATTCAGCACCGCCGAAGCCTCGCGGCTTGCGCAAGCGCATTTCGGCGTCCAGGCAACGGCGCACCCCCTGCCCAGTGACCGGGACCTGAATTTCCGCCTGGATGGGCCGGATGGACCGCTCGGGGTGCTCAAGATTTCGAATGCCAACGAGCACCGTCCCTTCCTGGAGTTGCAGGCCGAAGCCATGCAGAAGCTGTCCGGGGCAGGATTGCCCGTGGCCCGCGTACTGGGCACCGGACAGGTCGATGGCCACGCCCTGCGACTGGTCTCCTGGCTGGAAGGAAATCCGTTGGGAGACGCCAACCCCGTAACAGACGCCATGATGCGTCAGGTGGGCACGTTGCTGGCCCACTCGGACGGGGAGCTGGCCGCCTTGAGCGGCGCGGCCACCCCCAAGGACTTCCCCTGGAACCTGTGCCGCGTGCGCAACACGCTGGAGGACCGCCTCGAACTGCTCGACGACGGGCAGCAGGAGCTGATCCGGCACTTCCTCGCGCTGTACGCCGAGACTATCGAGCCCCGCCGGCACGAGCTGCCGCACCAGCTCATCCACGGGGACGCAAACGACTTCAACCTGTTGGTGGACAGGGGCTCCGTGACGGCGCTCCTGGACTTCGGCGACATGGGTGTGTCCGCCCGGGTGGCCGACCCCGCCATTGCCGCCGCGTACCTGTCCTTCCACCGCAGCGACCCCATCGAGGCGCTCGAGGTGGTCATTGCCGGATATCACGCCGAGGCGGACCTGTCGGAGCTGGAAGTGGAGGCGTTCTTCCTCTTTTCGGCGCTGCGTCTGTGCATCTCCGTCTGCATGTCGGCCCAACAGCGCTCGGCAGAACCCGACAATGCCTACCTCTCCATCTCGGAGCAGGATGCCTGGCGCACCCTGTCCCGTTTCCGGGAGCTGAACCCGCGGCTGGTGCACTACCGCCTGCGCGCGGCCCTCGGCTGGGAGCCTGTTCCGGGCAGTCCGGCGGTGCGGGAGTGGCTGGCCTCCCATGCGGATCAGCTGCACGAGCCGGTCCAGGGAAAGGGCGATCCGGTGGTATTCGACTTTTCGGTGGCCAGTCTGGACTGGGACGCCGACTCGATTGCCGTTCCGGGACATGCCGCAGACGCCATCTGGGCCGCCTGTGGCACCGCCGTCGGCGTCGGACGCTGGAACGAACCGCGTCTGGCCTACACCGGCAGCGCCTACGAAACCGTCTCGGGCGAGCGCCGCACGGTGCACCTGGGCGTGGACCTCTTCCGGCCGGCCGGCTCGCCGGTCCATGCGCCACTCGATGGCGTGGTGCATTCCTTCGGCCTGCACGATGATGCCTACGACTACGGCGGATGCGTCGTGCTCGAGCACGCACCCGAGGGCGGCCCGGTGTTCTGGACGCTGCACGGCCACCTGAGCCATGATTCCGTGCGGCGGCTCGCGGTGGGCCAGCGCCTGAAGGGGGGCGAACCGTTTGCCACCCTCGGCGCCTTCGAGGAGAACGGCGGCTGGGTCCCGCACCTGCATTTCCAGATTGTCACCGACCTCCTCGACATGGAGGGCACGTTCCCGGGAGTGGCCGCACCGGCGCAGGGCAATGTGTGGCGCAGCCTGTCGCCGAGCCCGGCCGCGTTTCCCGGTCTGGGGCCTGCCTGCGAGGCGCCGGCGCGGCCATCCATCGAGGCGCTGATGGCACGGCGTTCGCTCCGGATTGCCGACGCGATGAGCGTGTCCTACGAGCGCAAGCTGCACATCGTGCGCGGGCACATGCAGTGGCTCTACGACAACGAAGGGCGCGCCTACCTCGACGCGGTCAACAACGTCCCGCACGTAGGCCACTCGAATCCCCGTGTCGTCGAGGCCTTGCACCGCCAGATGCGCACGCTGACCACGAACACGCGCTACCTGCACGAGACCATCCTCGACTACGCCGATCGGCTGACGGCAACGCTGCCCGACGGATTGGACGTCTGCTTCTTCGTCAACTCGGGCTCGGAGGCCAACGATCTGGCGCTCCGCCTGGCGCGTGCGGCCACGGGACGGCAGGACATCATGGTGCTCGACGGCGCCTACCACGGCAACCTGACCAGCCTGATTGCCATCAGCCCCTACAAGTTCGACGGCCGGGGCGGCGCGGGCAAACCGCCCGGCACCCACGTCGTGCCAATGCCCTGTGCGTATCGCGGATCGCACAAGGGCATGACCACCGAATCCGGCCGCGCGTACGCCGCCTCGGTGGCGGAAGTGGCTGCAACGCATGAAGTTGCCGCCTTCATCGCCGAGAGCGTACCCGGGTGCGGAGGACAGGTGGTGCCGCCTCCGGGCTATCTGGCCGGCGCGGCCCATGCCGTGCGCGCCGCCGGGGGCGTCTTCATTGCCGACGAGGTGCAGGTCGGCATGGGCCGCGCCGGGAGCCATTTCTGGGGCTTCCAGGTCCATGAAACCGACGACCCCGCCACGCACGTCCAGCCCGACATCGTGGTCCTCGGCAAACCGATCGGCAACGGCCACCCCCTGGGCGCCGTCGTCACGACGCGGGCCATCGCCGAGGCCTTCACCAACGGCATGGAATACTTCAACACGTTCGGCGGCAATCCGGCCAGCTGCGCCGTGGGTCTGGCCGTGCTCGACGAGATCGAGGACCGCGGCCTGCAGGCCCATGCCGCCGAGGTCGGCGGCCACCTGCTCAAGGGCCTTGCCGAACTGGCCCACCGGCATGCCATCGTGGGCGACGCCCGCGGTGTCGGACTCTACCTGGGGGTGGAACTGGTCCGCGACCGCGACACCCTCGAGCCGGCAGCAAGAGAGGCCAGCTGGATTGCCAACCGGATGCGGGAGCACGGCATCCTGATTTCGACCGACGGCCCACTGCACAATGTCCTCAAGATCAAGCCGCCCATGGTGTTCGGACGCCACGATGCCGACCGGCTGGTGGCCACATTGGATGGCATCCTGGCCGAGGACGCGGTTCGCTCGTAACCAATCCTGTCCGCACGTGACGGCTTGACCGACAAGTGCTACCTTGCGGCTTCACCTCGCAGGAGCACGCCATGGAGTTCACCACCCTCGATACCATTGTCTTTGCCGTCTACGCCCTCGGCATCGTTGCCCTCGGCCTCTGGGTGTCGCGCAAGAAAGATGGCCAGGAACGTACATCGACCGACTATTTCCTGGCCGGCAAGAGCCTGCCGTTCTGGGCCATCGGCGCATCGCTGATTGCCTCGAACATTTCGGCCGAACAGTTCATCGGCATGTCCGGGTCGGGCTTCCGCGTGGGCCTGGCCATTGCCACCTACGAGTGGATGGCCGCCGTCACGCTGTTGGTCATTGCCTGGTTCTTCCTGCCCATCTACCTCGAGAAAGGCATCTTCACGATGCCGCAGTTCCTCGAGAAGCGCTATGACAGCCGGGTCCGTACGCTGCTGGCCGTGTTCTGGCTGCTGGTCTACGTGTTCGTCAACCTGACGAGCGTGCTCTACCTGGGCGCCCTGGCCTTGAATGGCATCATGGGTATCTCCCTCGTCTGGGGCATCGTGGGCCTGGCCCTGTTTGCCACCATCTACTCGGTCTACGGCGGCCTCGAGGCCGTGGCCTGGACCGACGTCGTGCAGGTCATCGTGCTCATCGGCGGCGGGCTGCTGACCACGTGGCTGGCGCTGGATGCCTATGGCGGGGACGCGGGAGTACTGGCCGGGTTCAGCCAGCTCCTGACCGATGCTTCGGACCGCTTCAACATGATCCTCTACAAGGGCGAGCTCCTCTACACCGATGACGCCGGCGCCACGCAGGATGCCTGGAATCTGCTGCCGGGGCTCGGCGTGCTGCTCGGCGGCATGTGGGTGGCCAACCTCTTCTACTGGGGCTGCAACCAGTACATCATCCAGCGCGCCCTGGCCGCCAAGAGCCTCAAGGAGGCGCGTCGAGGGCTGGCCTTTGCGGGCTACCTCAAGCTCCTTCTGCCCCTGATCGTGGTCATCCCCGGCATCGTGGCCTACGCCCTCGACGCGCCCATCGACAAGGCTGACCAGGCCTATCCATGGCTCCTGGGCACTTATATCGGGCCCGGCCTCCGCGGCCTTGCGGTGGCCGCCCTGGCCGCTGCCATCGTCTCTTCGCTGGCCTCCATGATGAACTCCACCTCGACCATCTTCACGATGGACATCTACAAGTCCATCCTGCGCAAGGACGCATCCGAACACCGCCTCGTGCAGGTGGGACGGATGGTGAGCGTGGCGGCCATCGTGATCGCTGCGGCCGCCGCCTACCCGCTGCTCGGCCAGATCGATCAGGCCTTCCAGTACATCCAGGAGTACACGGGCTTCATCAGCCCGGGCGTTCTGGCCGTTTTCATGATGGGCCTCTTCTACCGCAAGGCTTCGGCCAACGCTGCGCTCTGGACGGCGATGCTCTCGATCCCACTGTCGGCCGCCATGAAATTCCTGACGCCCGACGTGCCCTTCCTGTCCCGCATGGGCTGGGTGTTCGTGGTTTCGGTGGCGCTCATCGTGGCGCTCTCCTGGTTTGAGAATCGGTGCAAGGACAGCGAAAAGGCCATTTCCCTCTCAGGAATCCGCCTCGGTGGAGACCCTGTCTTCACGATGGCTTCCTTCGGCATCCTGGGGATCACGGCCGCGCTTTACGCCATCTTCTGGTAGGAAGCGCCTAGCGGACCACCAGGCCATGCGCCCGGCGAGTGCCGGAGGCTTCCACGACGAGGAAATAGACGCCGCGGGAAAGGTGGGACGTGTCCAGGGCCAGGTCCACGGTTTCTCCCGCGGTCATGAAGCGGTCCACCAGCCGACCCACTTCGCGGCCATCGATGCCCACGAGGGTGGCCCGGACGCGTTCCGCTGCCGCTGCCGTGATCCGGGCCCGCTGGCCCGCCGGTGCCGGATTGGGCCAGATGTCCACGCGGGGGGTGCGCAACGGGCCATCAGCCATGGATTCTTCGGTGGCAGTGTCCTGCCCGAATCCGACCCGCCAAAGGCTGGCGTTCGATCCGAATTCAAGCACGTACAGGTCCTCCCCCACCAACACGGCATCGATCGGGTTCTGGAATCCGGATGCCAGTCGCTCGGTGCGAATGGCGGGATGCGCCCCGTCTTCCTCCAGTGTCAGATGGAGCAGGTCCTCGCCTTCACCGGAAAACGGACCCAGCAGGTCGCTTTCCGGGCCCGTCCAGCTGAGCACGAGTGCATCGCCCCGGAACGGCTCGGGAAGCGCGCTTTCCGTGTCGAAGGCAAGCCCGAGCGGGGATCGATGGGAGGTAAAGGTGCCCATCGTCCGGCCGGTGTCGTCGGCATCCAGGATGGCGCCCGTCGCGGGATCCCGGTACAGGTTGGCGTGGGGTCCAAGGTTGTGGATGGGATCCGTCAGCACGATCCCCGGCGGGAGCGCCGGGTAGGTCGGGTCGTTGAAGAAGTGGTTGTTCGAGACCGCGTAGGAGGCCGGGTTGAGCAGTCGGTCGGCCGACGGAGCATAGCCCGCAAACTGCATCGGCGTGTCGGTCAGGCCCATCCGCCATGGAAATCCGTAGTGCCGACCTTCCTCGAGCAGGTTGAGCTCCTCCTCGTCATCCCGATCGCCCGAATTCTCGGTGCCGAAGAGCCGGCCCGACGCATCGAAGGCCAACGAAAAGGAGTTTCTCGTGCCGTCGGCAAACAGGTACCCCCCCTGGGTCAACGCGTCCTCGTTGTTGGGCAGGACGAGGTCGGCGGCATCGGCCGGCAGGCGCAGGATGGCCGACGTGAGGGGGACTTCCCGGGCACCCGGAAACTGCCCGCCGTTCTCCTGCGGTTCGCCATGATCGGTCCGCGATCCACTGTTGACGTAGAGCCACATCCCGTCCGGGCTGACCACCACGGCATTCATGTTGTGATCGAACGGGGTGCCCGATCGGGGATAGGGCTCGGTTACAGCCACTGTACTCCAGGTGTGTCCGCCCTGTCCGTCGGGGCGTCCCCGCCGGATGACACCCACGTTGTAGCCCGGATGGGTGTTGGCGTCGTTGCCCACGAGATAGATTGTCCCGTCCGCGGCCACGGCCATGCCCATGAGCGGGGCCGGGGTGCCGTGGTCGGCCAGTCGGTAGAGCACGGCGAAGGAGGGTGTCGGCGCCGAAGGATCCAGCGCCAGGATCTCTCCGCCCAGGCGGGAGAAGAGCAACCTGCCGGATTGAGGGTCAAACCGCACCCGCACGGCATCCACGGGGCCGGCCACGGAGGATACCGTCACTCCTGCCACGTGGGACTGTGGCTGGGCCGTGGCGTTGCGGGCCATCAGACCCGTCGTGGACACCATCAGGAGGAGGAACAGCCGGGGTAGAGTTCGTGGTATACGCATGGGAGACATGGTGTTGGGGAATCGGGCCATCTTTCTGAACCTGCATCCCCAACGAACCAACCGTCATTGTGGTCCTTCCGTGCCTATTTTCCTGCTCCTCTCCTTATTCCTGCCGGGATGACACGACACCTTGCCCTTTCCTGCCTGCTGCTGATGACCGTCTGCCTTGGAGCCTGTCGGTCGGAACCTGCCCAGGTCTCGCCAGGCACGGATGCCCCGTCGACCGCGGGAACCGGCGTGGTTTTCTTCGATGACTTCGAAGGAACGGAATTGGACCGTGACCACTGGAACGTGATCGGACCTGAATTCTGGGTCAACAACGAGGTGCAGGCCTACGTGGACTCGGCGGCCACGATCTCGGTCGGTGACGGGGTACTGGAGCTCACAGCCCGCTGGTCGGAAGGCTACGTGACCCCGCGCGGCCGCACAACCGACATCGTTTCGGGTCGCATCGATTCGCGCAACCGGTTCGACTTCCAGTATGGGCGGGCTGAAGCCCGCATCCGCATGCCGGGGACAGAAGGTCTCTGGCCGGCGTTCTGGCTCCTGGGGTACGGTGGCTGGCCCGGTTCCGGCGAGATCGACATCATGGAATACGTGGGCGAACCCGACTGGATCGGCGTGGCGCTTCACGGACCGGGATACTCCGGGGAAACCCCGATCGTGAACAAGTTCTTCTTTCCCGAGGGCGAGGACGTGACCGACTGGCATGTCTATGCCGCCGACTGGACCCGCGACGAGGTATTGTTCTTCGTGGACGAGCGCCTCGTCTACCGGGCCACCCGGCCCATGGTGGAGCACTATGGGGAATGGCGTTTCGACAATCCGAAGTTCCTGATCCTGAATACGGCCGTCGGGGGCATGTATCCCTTCAAGACGAGCGGCATCGAGGAACCGTATTTCGGGCTGCCCCAGGAAACGGTGGACCGCATCCGGGAAACAGGGCTCGCCATGCAGGTGGACTGGGTACGGGTGACCCGGGATCCCGTCCGCCACGCCGGGGGATGATCGGTCCTATTCGTAGCGCAGCGAGTGCACCGGATCGGCGGCGGCCACGCGGAGCGCCTGATACCCCACGGTCAGCAGGGCAATGACCAACGCGGCCACACCGGAGAGCAGGAAAACCCACCAGGCCACTTCGATGTGGTAGGGAAAGGCGTCCAACCATGTGTCGAGCCCGTAGCTCACGGCGGGAATGGAAAGCACGAGTCCAACTCCGACCAGCACGGCAAACTCGCGCGAGAGCAGGGTCACGATAGAGGGAATGGACGCACCCAGCACCTTGCGCACGCCGATCTCCTTGGTGCGCTGCTGGGCCGTGAACGCTGACAGACCGAACAGGCCCAGACAGGCAATCAGGATGGCCAGTCCCGCAAACAGCGTGAAGATGCGCTCGAGCCGCTCCTCGGCCTGGTACTGCCGGTTGAAGTCGTCATCGAGGAAGAAGGACGCAAAGGCCAGATCGGGAAACAGTTCGTTCCAGACCTCTTCCACAGCCGCTACGGCCGGTATGGCTTCCTGGCCGGCCAGTCGCAACGACACATAGTTCATTATGCGGTTCGTGGGAAAGAAGAGGGTCGGCTCAATGGTGTCCCGCAGGGACGCATGGTGGTAGTCCCCGAGCACCCCGATGATGGTCCGGCCGCCCCCACCCATGGGAATGCGCTGCCCGATGGCATCCCCGGGCGAGGCGTATCCGACGTACCGGGCCAGGGTCTCGTTGACCACGATGGCATCGGTTAGGTCGGTTTCCAGGGTAGGGTCGAACCCACGACCGGCCACCATCTGCATGCCGTAGGTGTCGAAGAAATCCACGCCGACATTGACCACGGCCGCCGAGCGAATGTCGTCGTCGGGAAGGTTTTCTGTCCGGAACAGGTTTCGACCGGCGCCACGACCCGGAATGGTGGCCGACAGGGTGGCCTGCCGGATCGGCGCCAGGGCTCCGAAGCGCGCCAGGATATCGTCCTCCCGACCCTCGGTCAGTGATCGCGGCACCTCCTGCATGTCCACCACGAGCATCTGCTCCTGGTCAAAACCCAGTTCCTGCGAGCGCATGTAGTCGAGTTGCTGCTTGACCACGATCGTTCCGGCAATGAGCCCGATCGAGATGGCAAACTGGAGGGCCACCAGGGTCTTGCGCACGGCCGCGCCCGAGGACGTGGAATGGTTCGACCCCTTGAGAACCTCGACCGGTCGGAACGAAGAGAGCATCAGGGCGGGATAGAGCCCACCGAGCAGGCCACCGAGGAGGGCTGCCGCTGCGCGGACTGTGGGCCGACCCGGCCTTCATCGACATCTTCTCCTTCGAACTGCAGTCCGGCGATCCGGCCACAGCCCTGGCCGAACCGGGCGCCATCGTGCTCTCACCGACCGAGGCCCGCAAGTTCTTCGGGGACGAGGACCCGATGGGCAAGACGATGACCGTGGTGGGCAACCGCGACTATACCGTGACGGGCATCCTGGCCCGGGACGACTATGACACCATTTTCCCGTTGACCGCTTTGGCCTCCTATGCCTCCGCCGAGAGCGATCCGGGCATTCGGCAGATGTTGGACAACTGGTACAGCTCCATCTACACGTCCTACACCTTTGCCCTCCTCGAAGAAGACACGGCCCTCGAGGATGTGCAGGCCCGGATTCGTGGCTTACTGCCCGTGCATTATGCCGAATACGACGGCAACCGACTCGACGACCTGATCGTGCAACCCTTGAAGGATATCAGCCTCGGTATACAGATGGGCAACGAGATCGGCACGGTCCTGCCCAGGGAATCGTCCTGGTTCCTCCTCACACTGGCTGCGATCATCCTGCTGACGGCCTGCTTCAATTACGTGGGCCTCACTGTAAGCCGCTCCCTCAAAAGGGCGAGGAAAGTAGGCGTGCGCAAGGTGTTCGGAGCTGTACGGTCCCAGATTTCGTCCCAATTCCTGTTCGAAACGGTGGTCATCTCGAGCGGAAGCGTGTTGATTGCCCTTCTGCTGTTGCAGTGGCTGGTTCCGGCATTCAACGCCTTCTCCTTCGTCTCCCAGACTGACCTGGCCCTTCGTCTGGATTGGACGGGCGACCCGGGTCTGTATGGCGTGTTCGCCCTCTTCACCCTTACTGTGGCCATGATTGCCGGTATCTACCCCGCCCTGTTCCTGTCCCGATACCGCCCTGCGGCAGCCGTCAAGGGCCTGGCCGGTATCGGTGGCGGCTCGGGGTCGCGCCTGCGCAAGGGCCTGGTGGTCGTACAGTTCTCGATCTCCCTGGTGTTCCTCATCGCGGCCATCGTGATGGTGCGTCAGGCCCGCTTCATGCAGCAGGGAGACTACGGCTTCCAGGCCGATAACGTGATCAACGTCCGGCTTTTTGATGTCCCCTTCGATCGTTTCCGGGACCGGATTTCCCGGAGCGCACACGTGGCGGGAGTATCCGGCCTTTCCGTGATCCCCGCCACCGGTTCGCGTTCGGATGTCTGGGTATCCTTGCCGGGCGCCTCGGACGATGAAGCCGTCAAAGGATACCAGTTTGCCATCGACCCTGCGTTGGTGGAGAACCTGGGGCTCACGATCCTCGCGGGGGCCAACGTAGAGGCGGGTGCCACCTTCGAGGATACACATCAGGTCCTGGTCAATGAGACCCTCCTGGCACGGCTCCGCCTGGGTGCTCCGGTGGAAGCCATCGGCGAGACCTTCATCCTTGGGGACTCCACCCGGGTGGTGATTGCCGGTGTGCTCAAGGACTTCCATGCCGATGATCTCTCGAACGAGATCTCACCGAATGTCTTCTTCCATCAACCCGAGATGCTCAGCTGGGCCAACGTGCGTCTCGTACCAGGGCAGCTCGATGCCGGCATGGAGGACATCCGGGCGGCCTGGACGGCCATGGGGCATCCCCGCAGCGTGGACATGGCCGAGTTTGATGTGCAGCTCAAGGAAAACTTCATCAATCTGATAACCAGGGACATGTACCGGCTCATCGGATTCATCGCCTTCCTGGCCGTCACGATTGCCTGCCTGGGTCTCCTCGGCATTGCTTCCTTCAATGTGGAGAACCGCACCCGGGAGGTGAGCATCCGCAAGGTGCTCGGTGCCGATGTCGGCACGCTGGTCCTGCTGCTGTCCCGCGAATTTGCGATCCTGATCGGAGTGGCCTCGCTCATTGCATTGCCCCTGGCCTGGATGCTGGCCAACTCCTGGCTGCAGGGTTTTGCCTACCGCATTTCGCCGGGTGTCGGAACCATGGGACTGGGACTCCTCATCCTGCTTTGCATTGCAGCCACGGCCATCGGATCGCAGACGCTGCGGGCCGCCCTGGCCAATCCCATCGACCATCTGCACGACGAATAGGCGTCTACCCTGCGCGTAATTCGACGGGCACCGGGACCCGTAGGCGCGTATTCCTCGACGACTGCGATGCTCCTACGCCGCGTTTCCGTTGCGGTGATGCCGGAATCCGCGGCCGATCCACATGGCCGTGACGCCGGCAATGGCGCCGAAGAGCGCCAGAAGGCCCCATAAATTGCCCGGCCCACCTTCATGGAAGAGGAATCCCAGGAAGAGGATGCCGAGGGCCAGCATGGCGGCAAAGACCAGCCCTCCCAGCCGGGCCTGATTCACCGGCACGTCCTGCCAGCCCAGGTAGATCCCCTGGAGCACCGATACGACCATGAAGGTCCAGAAATGCCCGACCACGGGCAGGTACAGGAAGGCACTGACGAAGACGGCGGCCAGGCCGCACGTCACCATCCATTGACGGTCATCCATGGGCGGAGCGGTTATTGGGAGAAGGCGGCGTCAAAGGCGGTGTTCGACGGACGGAAATCCACGCTGTTCACGAAGGCACAGGCCTCTTCGGCGCCGTGCTCCCGATCCATGCCGATGTCTTCCCACTCCACCGAGAGAGGGCCGTCATAGCCGACCCGGTTGAGCGCGCGGATGATCTCCTCGAAATCAATGCTGCCCCGGCCCAGGGACCGGAAGTCCCAGTGGCGACGGACATCCCCGAACTCGGTGTGTCCGCCGAAAACACCGGCTTCCGTTGCCTTGTCCGACCACCAGACATCCTTCATGTGGGCATGGAAGATGCGACTGCCGAATTTGAGGATGAAGGCCACATAGTCCACACCCTGGTACCCGAAGTGGCTGGGATCATAATTGAATCCAAAGGAGGGCCGGTGCCCGATGGCTTCGAGCGTGCGCTCGGCCGAAGCGATGTCAAAGGCGATTTCGGCCGGGTGGACCTCCAGCGCAAACTTGACGCCCACCTCATCGAAGACATCCATGATCGGGTTCCAGCGCACGGCAAAATCGGCATAGCCCGCTTCGATCATGCCGGCGGGTATCGGCGGGAAACC
This sequence comes from Bacteroidota bacterium, assembly GCA_027620595.1. Taxonomy (GTDB): domain Bacteria; phylum Bacteroidota; class Rhodothermia; order Rhodothermales; family UBA10348; genus JAAZVD01. The sequence continues at coordinate 14,413 of JAQCDI010000025.1, forward strand.
GTAGAGCAGGTGCCAGATGGACGAGCCCGTGAAACCGTTGACCACCGGGACGCCCAGCTTGGCGGCGGCGCGTGCGGTATCCATCATTTCCTTGGCAGCCCGCTGACGTACCCCTTCGGGATCCCCATCCCTCCACACGTGCGGGGGCAGGATGGCCTTGTGGCGGGCATCGATCCGGTCGCAGACGGCCTGGCCTACCAGATGGGTCGAAATGGCCCAGACTTTCAGCCCGTACCGGGCCAGGAGATCATGCCTTCCCTGGCAATATCCAGGCTCGCCGAGTGCCCGTTGGACATCGAAGTGATCTCCCCAGCAGGCCAGTTCGAGG
>JAQCDI010000026.1 GCA_027620595.1 Bacteroidota bacterium
GCGTTGCCCCTCCTTCACGGTCGTCGAAGTCGATATCGACGAAGTGGTACGGCGGCCAGGGACCGCTTACTTCGATGCGGATACCGAGCGCATGGAATTCGCTCGAGAGCTTGCGGATTTCCCCGCGGAACTCATCTTCTCCGGCCACGGTGACCAGATAGGTGGCGTGCATCATCAGCTCTGCATCGAGCAGCGTGTTGCGGACTGCCTTGCCGGCGAAGCGGCTCAGGTGGGCGTGGATTCGATCCGCGATGCCGTCGGGACGCGGAGCGTGCTCGACGTCGCGTGCCGCCTGTTTCAGGAAGTCTGCCACACCGGCCGGTACGCCTTCCAGTTCGGCATCGGCGCCATGACCTTCAAAACGTACCCGTACCGAGAATTCGGACCGGTTGTGCAGGCGATCGAGTGCCTCCTCGAGCTTCTCCTCACGCTGCTGGACGAATGCTTTCACCTCCGAAGGGTTGCTGAACACGCAGCCGAACCGCATCGGAATCACGGTCTGGACAGCCTGTGCCTCGGCAAGTACGTCGGCATGACGGCGCACGTGGTCCTTGAGCCAGGATGAGTCGGACATGGATGTACGCATGACGTCCGGCTTGAAGTGCGGATCCTGGACCGGGCTCACGAGCGCCGTCAGGTTGCCGCATGAAAGCAGCTTGATCTCGCTCTCGGGCGTTATGCCTTCGATACCTGCAAACGATTCCGGATCCGCCTGTTCTGTCTGGATGATGCCGAACACGTACAGCGTCATGGTCCGCGTTCCGGGCGTCGGAAATTTGGGTGCACGGGTGCGCGTTCCGTCTCCCGAGATGGCGCCTGGATGAGCCTCACGATCTTCCGGACGGAATTCGTTGACCTTCCAACTGCGTAAGCGCGTCGGGCGGTGATCGCTGGACAGATCCTCGAGGGATGACCAGGCTTCAACAGGATTGGTGGCTACCGCCTGAGCCATGGGCTCGATTGCGGATGCTTCGGCCGCCGAGAAAATGGACTCTTCGTCGTCCCGGGCGTCCTCAATGAACTGGACCGGACCTGCCGGCTCGTCAGGCGATGCTTCGGGAGCCACCGCCTTGAAACCACCGTTCGTGGTCGATTCCGGGGGTACCTCGACCGGCGCGTTCTTCTGCGACCGGGGCACAGAATCATTCCCCGAGGGATGCTGGGCGTCTGCTTTCCAGTCGGCTTGATCGCCGCGGGAGGACTGGATGCGGCGAACCGCATGACGGAAGTACGTCTTTTCCCCGGGTTCATCCATCCCGGAAATGGAATTCCCGATGTCGGTAAGGGCCGACTCCAGGAGGTTCTCCATGAGGTGACGCTCCACGACGCCGCGCATCTGCTGCACAACCTCATGATCTTCGCCTACAGATTCGCTTGCCTCACGGACCACTTCTTCGGTGTCCCGCATGAGGTTCATCGATTCACGGGCAACCTCTTCGATGAGCATCCTGTGCAGGCGACGCGTTGCTTCCGTGATCTGCTTGCTCGTGGCCGGAATCAGGGTCCGGGCTTCACGTGCCGCTTCTTCGCCATTGGCAATCTGCTTCATCGATTCCTGGGCGATGGTGAACAGCAGCTGATTGCGCAGTTCGCTCATGGCGTCCAGGATGTGATCGTGCTGCTGGTCGATGTGCCAGAACGCCTCGGCACCGGTGGTCTCCGGATCCTCGATGCTCTTGACCACCTGTTCGGCCAGACCTTTGAACAGTTTCATGCGCATGGCCTCCTCGATGGCATCGAGCTCCTTCGTAGCACGAAGGAAACCACTGGCTTTCTCGGAAGCGTGCTGTACGTCGTAGAGACGTTCCTTGGCCAGTTCAGCCACCTGCTGGAGCAGCATGTTCTCCAGTACACCGGCGGCCTGACGGACTTCGGCCGGGGTCTCAGCCATACGGTTGCGGGCATCCGAAGAGACCTTCTCCGGAGAGCGCATACGCGAACCGACCTCGAGGACGATATCGTCGATCAACAGGGACATCGTGGCCTTGATGGCACGCTGGAAGACCTCATTGTCGGTCGGGACGTGGGATGATGCCTCGGCTGCAACATCATCCGATGACGCGAGGCGCTCAAGGGCCTCCTCGGCAACTCGTTCCGTCAAGACACCCATGGTCGACTGGACGGCGCCGAGCATACGCTCGTTTTCGTCTGCAATGCGCTTGTTGGCTTCTGCGGCCACACGGGGCGCGTCTTCCATTTCCCGAACGGTAAACTGTGCAACGCGCTCGATGAGCCGGTTGCGCGTTTCACGGATGGCGGATTTGATGACATCCGTTTCGGCGGTGAACGAGGGCAATACATTGCCGACCACCGTTGCGGTATCTGCGGCCTCTTTCTGGGCCTGGGACCGTACCACCGAGATGACATGGTCCAGCACGTCGGAAACAGCCTCACGGATTGTCGGATGATCCACCTGGACCCATGCATTGGCCTTGGCGGTAGCTTCGTCGGTGGCAGCCATGGCGGCCAGTCCGCGTTCTGCAACATCCGCTGCGAGCAGCTCGACGAGGGCTTCGCGGGCGGCAATCAGGTTGGCATGATCGCGGTCTACCCGGTCCATGGAGCGCTCGGCAACGGCGTCGGCGTCATTCATTCCCTCCGTTGTCCGATCCGCAATGTGGCGAACCAGCTCGGAAGTGAGCGCATCGACAGCTGCCCGGATGGGCGCTGCCTCGATATCTACGTGGTCCATGGCCTCTGCGGCCGTCCGATCGGGATCGGAAAGCTGCTCGGTGGCCACCTGTGCTACCAGATCCATGACGCGGGTTCGGATTCGGGGTTCGAGATCCGCCATGAGATCCTGTTGGGCCGTGATGGCCTGCGCCGTTTCTTCGACCAGGATGGCAGAACCAGCCAGGTTTTCGGAAAGCTGTGCGGCCAATGAATCGACCAGTGCCTTGCGGGCATTGCCTTCCAACTGGCTGCGCAACTTGGCATTTGTGGCAATCCGCTCTTCAATGGCTTCATTGAGACGTTCCTGGAGCAGTTCGTCTCCGGTCACGGTTTCCTCAATGGCCTCGCGAACCTGCGAAAGCACCGTGTCCTCGGCGGACTTGAGTCCTTCGGCCCAGTCCGATGACAGGAGGAAATTCTCGAAGCGCTCGGCCACCATCTGCTCGAGATGCTCGTGCATGGTCTTTGATGGCGTCGTGAGCTCGTCCCTGATCTCCTGTCCAAGACGATCCTGGAATGCTTCTGCTGCCAGCATGCGCAGGCGTCCGATCATGGCGTCTGCGTCCGCTGCGGTAACCGCGTCGGAAATGCGATCCGTCAACTCCTGATTGTCACCGTCCGTCGACTGGGCCACTTCTTGACGCACGACGTCGGGCAGCAAGGTGTGGACCCTGCGTTGTATTTCACTCCGGATCATGGCCGACAGGTCGGTAACATCGACCTGCTGCATGGCATCTTCCACCATGGACTGGATCTCTCCACTGGCATCAACTGCCGCTTCGTCCACGGCGTCCACCACGGCTGCCGGAATGATCTTCTCCTGGAGCTGACGCTTGAAACCTGTCCGGAACTGCTCACGGACCAGACTGAAGTCCACTTCCTCCAGGTGCCGCGCAACCAATTCGTCAAGATCGTCCGTATCCGGAGCAATCTCCTCCATGACCTCTTTCACGAGGCCCGGGAAGAGCTGCTGGCGGATGCCGGCTGACAGCACGTGCTTGATTGCACCGGCGGCCGAGGCGAGATCTTCGTTGGACAGGAAATCGGCGATGGCCTCTTCGAAGCCTTCGCCCGATTCGCTGTTCAGTTCGTCCACTACCTGCTGGATGAGGGTCCGAAGCAATTGCTTCTTGACCGCATCCCGCGCGTCGGAGACGTTGGCTTGATCGGATTTGAAAAACATGACGGTGATCCGGTTGCCCGGGGATTGAGCGGAGTTTGTTCACATCCGGTATCGGCCAACATCGTGCCGACCAAACTCCGTTGACCGTTTTTTCCCTTGAGCCCCGCTGAGAATCCCGATTTCCGACGTTTCTGGCCCTCATTCGGCATTTCTGCGTGTGCAATGGTACCAAGACAACTGCTGTCCGGAGAGCTGATCCGGCACGGATTTCCTTCCGGGGGACGGAAATTCTTGCCGCGCCCATCCTCCTGACGACGAGAGCTGTTCCATGGGGCTTCGAACTTTTGACGAACGGGTTTTGCCCCCTTTCCACAGGCCTTAGATTGGCCTCATTGACAGGGAATGAGCCATTTTCGCCCCTCGCGTGAGCCTCTTCCTGCATCCGTTCCGTTCCCAGGCAGCCCCAAGCGACCATGAACAACATGTTCTCCCGTACGCCCGATCCCGTCAACGAACCGGTCCGCTCGCACGGGCCCGGATCACCGGAGCGAGCCTCGTTGCGCTCAACCATCAAGCAGATGCGCGAGGAGACCATCGACATTCCCTCCTTCATCGGAGGCGAGAAGTTCCGTTCGGGCAACCTGATTGATGTGGTTGCGCCCCACGAACATGCTCGGGTGCTCGGTCGTGCGCATCAGTGCAGTGGCCCGGACATCCAACGGGCCATCGACTCTGCGGTCTCCGCGCGTCAGGACTGGATGAACATGGACTGGACCGATCGTGCTGCTGTCTTCCTGAAGGCCGCTGACCTGTTGGCCGGCCCTTGGCGGGATGTCATCAATGCGTCAACCATGCTGGGGCAGAGCAAGAACCCGTACCAGGCCGAAATCGATTCCGCTTGTGAGCTGATCGACTTCTTCCGATTCAACGTCCGGTTCATGGAACAGATCTACAAGGACCAGCCCATCTCGTCCCCTGGCGTCTGGAACCGCGTCCAGTATCGGGCCCTCGAAGGGTTTGTCTTTGCCGTTACTCCGTTCAACTTCACGTCCATCGCTGGCAACCTGCCGACCGCTCCGGCACTGATGGGTAACACCGTCCTGTGGAAGCCTGCCAGTACCCAGCTGCTCAGCGCTTACTACCTCTACAAACTGTTCGAAGAAGCCGGCCTGCCCAAGGGCGTCATCAACATGGTTCCGGGCCATGGCGCCGAAGTAGGTGACCCGATCTTTGCCTCCGAGCATTTTGCCGGTCTCCATTTCACCGGCTCCACGGGCACCTTCAACTACATGTGGAAGACCATCGGCAACAACATGGGTACCTACAGGGGCTATCCGCGTGTCGTAGGGGAAACCGGAGGAAAAGACTTCATCCTGGCCCATCCCAGTGCCGACGCCATGGCCGTGGCCACGGCAATCGTCCGCGGTGGATTCGAATATCAAGGTCAGAAGTGCTCCGCTGCGTCCCGCGTCTATTTGCCCAAGTCACTCTGGCCGGTCATCAAGGACAGCATGTTGGCCCAGCTGGATGAGATCACGATGGGTCCGATTGAGGACTTCACGCACTTCTTCAATGCAGTCATCGACAAAAAGGCATACGATTCCATCTCGGGATACATCGCTCAGGCAAAGCAGTCCCCTGACATCGAAGTTGTGGCCGGCGGCAACTATTCTGATGAGGTCGGTTATTTCATCGAGCCCACCGTACTTCTGACCAGCAACCCGAAGTACAGGACCATGTGCGAGGAGATCTTCGGTCCTGTCGTCACAATCTTCCTTTACGAAGACGCCGACTACGATGAGACGGTTGCCCTCCTGAACAGCACCTCACCGTTTGCTTTGACAGGAGCCATTTTTGCGCAGGATCGGGCTGTTCTGGCCTCCACGTCCGCTCGCCTGGTGGACGCCGCCGGAAACTTCTACCTCAACGACAAACCGACGGGAGCCGTGGTAGGCCAGCAGCCTTTCGGTGGCGCCCGTGCATCGGGTACCAACGACAAGGCTGGGTCCTACCTGAACCTTGTCCGCTGGGTATCGGCCCGCTCCATCAAGGAGAACTTCAATCCGCCGCATCATTTCAGCTATCCGTTCCACCAGGCAGACGCCAACGATCTGCCCATCTGACACCGATCGAACATTTATCCGACGTCCATGTCCCGAACGTTCAATGTAGTCCAGTACGGCATCGGCCCCATCGGCCTGTCCTGCCTTCGCACGATCCTGTCCAAGAAGAGCCACATCAACCTGGTGGGCGTGATCGATATCGACCCTGCCAAGGCCGGCAAGGACGTAGCCGACATCCTGGGCTTGGATACCCCGACGGGGATCCTGGTTTCCCCGGATGCCGACAAGGTCCTCTCCTCTACCAAGCCGGACGTCGTGGTCCACACGACCTCGTCCTTCCTGGCACGGATGTATGACCAGCTCATTCTGTGTGCCCGGCACGGCGCATCGATCATCTCCTCAACCGAGGAGTTGGCCTATCCCTACGTCCGGCATCCGGAGATCTCGGCCGAACTCGATCGTGTGGCCCGGGAGAACGGTGTAACCATCCTCGGGACCGGTGTCAATCCGGGGTATGCCATGGATGCCTTGGCCCTGATGGCCACCGGAGTCTGCAACCAGGTTCGCTCGGTAACCATCCATCGGGAGGTGGATGCCGGTCTGCGTCGCCTCCCTCTGCAGCAGAAAGTCGGAGCCGGAATCACCGAGGCCGAATTCGCAGAGAAGAAGGCCACGGGTATGTTCGGCCATATCGGTCTGGTGGAATCCATCCGACTGGTGGCTGATGGACTGGGTTGGAATATCGATCGCATCGAAGAACACCTTGACCCGGTCGTCTCCCGAAAGGAGGTTGTAACCCCTTACCTGACGGTCAAGGAAGGATCAGTAGCTGGAATCCATCATCATGCCTACGGTTACGATGGGGATCAACTTCTCCTGACCCTGGACCTGAAGATGTTCGTTGGAGCCGAGGACCCGCGGGATGCCGTGAAGGTGGATGGCGATCCCCCGATGGACCTTGTCGTGAAAGGTGGCATTTTCGGAGATACGGCTACGGTGGCAACGTTGATCAACGGGATACCCCAGACCTTTTTTGCCGAACCGGGCCTGAAGACCGTCAAGGACGTGCCGTTGGTCCGCGCCTTCGGCACCCGCTGAGTAGCCGTGGACAGGGCACACCAGGAACAGGTCTTCCGCAGCGTCCGGCACCCGGGAGCCCGCAGCAAACCGGTGGTTGCAGGCGGCGCATTGGTGCGACCGCTCGGATTCTGCATGCTCCCGATAATGATCGGGGCCCTGGTATCCATGCTGCAGGGATTCGTTGCCCTGCCCTGGCTGACCATCGGGTTTCCGCTGGCCACGGCGCTCGCGCTGGCATGGACGTGGCACGCCATCAGGTCCCGCATCTGTGAAATCACCGTTGTTGGGGACCGGATCTGCGCCCGATCGGAATTCGACGCTGCAGAGCCCGTCTCCGCCGTGCGCTGGAAGTGGGCCCTTGATATACAGATCGGATCCCGCCATGCGGATTTGACCCTTGGTCTGTCGCCCATCCGACTGTACCGGGAAGAGTGGCCCGAATGGGAGGAACTGGTGGCTTCCTTACATTGGGCGCATCTCCAACAGCCGGGTGCTCCCTCTGAGGGGGACCAGCCGAACATCCCGTGATCCAGATAGATCGGACTTCCCGTCAGTCGGTACACGACCAGCTCGTGAGCGCCCTCCGATTCCGGGTGGCTGGCGGACATTTCCGTGTGGGTGAACGACTCCCCCCAACGCGCAAGCTGGCCACGCAGCTGGACATTTCCTTCCACACGGTGCGCAAAGCGTATCAGCAGTTGGAAGAAGAAGGCCTGGTGGAAGCCAGAAAAGGCAGCGGGTTCGTGGTCCGCGAGGCCACGCCTCTCGACAAATCAGAACGAATGGAGAGGGGTGCAGCCATCCTCGGCGTGGCGTTGCAGGAGGTAGTCGGCCTGGGACTCGATGACGAGGAGATTGCCTACCTGGTGGAAGAACAGCTCTCCTTGATGGATGACGAGGAAGAACCGGTCAAGGTCGTCGTGGCCGCATCCTTCCGTGAGATGAGTCTGGCCTGTGCCCGACACTTCGAGAACGTTTTCCAGCGTCCCTGCGAAGCGGTGACGCTCAACGAGGTGCCACGACACGCCGACGCAGATCTGATCGTGGTGCCTTTCCGCCACGTCAAGCAGGTACTGTCGATGAATACCCGGGGCGATGTGGTTGGCATGGCTACGCTGATCGGAGACACCGCGCTGGCTGCCATATCCCGCCTGTTGGACCATGAGACCCTTGGACTGGTGACCCGTTATCCGGACGCCGTAGCGCCGCTCACTTCAGAGATCCGAGGCCAAACAAAGTTTGCCGGCCAGGTCCTGGCCATGTCCACCGAAGAGGGGGACGCCTATCTGGCCTCCCTGGTTCGGCAGAGTGAACTGCTGGTCTATACTCCGGATGCAGCCCGCCGGGTGAAACCGTTCCTCGAACGCGCCCGCCGGCACGTGGAGCTCACGATCCTGCCCGCCGAATCAACCGTTGAGCGCGTCCGCAGCCTGATCCCCTGACCAGGATGCCCCATCTTCTCCATCGTCTTCCGGGTACTTGACCCGGACATGGTAGATTCCTGTCAGCACGCCAAGCAGGGCCTGCTTGATGGTGCGCAGTTCCGCAAAGGTCAGATCCGTTTCATCCAACTGTCCGTCCTCGCGACGGGCCTCCACGATGGAATCGATCAGTCCCTCGAGCCGTTTGTGACTCGGGTTGTCCAGGGAACGGCTCGCTGCCTCCACCCCATCTGCCAACATCAGAATGGACGTCTCCTTGGATCTCGGACGGGGTCCCGGATACCGGAATTCGGATTCCTGGACAGCCGGTTCGCCCTCTTTGTGCTGCTTGAGCGCCCGATGATAGAAGTACTCTATCCGCATCGTGCCGTGATGCATCGGGATGAAGTCTTCCACGACTTTGGGCAACCGGTTTTTGCGCGCCATGTCGATGCCTTCCTTGACGTGGCTGGCTATGATCAGGGCACTCATGCGGGGCTTCAGCCCGTCGTGCGGATTCACACCGCCGCGCTGGTTCTCGACGAAGTACTCCGGCTTGACCATCTTGCCGATGTCGTGGTAGAGAGCGCCGACTCGCGTCAGCAAGGCATTGGCCCCGATGGACGCTGCCGCTGTTTCCGCCAGATTGGCCACCTGCAGCACATGATTGAACGTCCCCGGCGCCTTCATGCTCAGTTCCTTGAGCAATGGCCGGTTGGTGTCCGACAATTCCAGCAAAGTCAGATCCGTGGTCACATCAAAGACACGCTCAAAGATCCACAGGGCCGGATAGGCCAGGAGCAGCAGGACGCTGTTGATGGCCACAAAAATGGTAAGATCGACAAACCGGTCGGTAGGCGTGCCCTGTAAAAGGAGATTGGCCGTAAGGACCAACATGTACCCGACGAATACCACGCTCGCGCTCAGGAAGAACTGGCTCCGGTTGCGGATGTCCCGTACCGAGAAGATCCCCAGCGCGCTGGCAAAGACGGTGGCAAACGTGAACCCGAAATCGTAGTTGAGCAGGTGGCTGCCAGTCAGTGCAAGGGTGAGCGAACCGAAAAAGGCCACCCTGGAGTCGAAGATGACCGTCAGCACGATGGCCACGATGGCCACGGGTACCACGTACATGTCGATCAGGGCCGCCCGCAATGCCACACCGAAGACAGCGATGACGCCGAGGAAAAGCAGCGTAATCAGGGTGATCATCGCATTGTCCTCGAAGATCGGCTTCCTGAGCAGATACAGATACAGAAAGAAGATCATCAAGGTGGCTATCGTCACCAGGAAATGACCCATTTTGGTTTTCCATGCCACCCGGTTGCCGCTCTGGAGGATGAGCTGCTCCTGCAGGGAATCGATCTTTCGCATGATGTCCGGGGTCACCCGGTCTCCCTGGCGCACAATGACCTCATTCTCGCGAACGATGCCCTCCGTAGGCAGGATCTCGGCTTCCCTACGGGCCAGGCGGTCCTGCGTCTGCCGTTGGTCGAAGATCAGATTGGGCGGGAGCAGCTGACCGAAAACCGCTTCGGCAATCTGGCGCGTGACCGCCTGGCCCGGAAAACGTTGTTGCAATTGGTCCCGGCCGGCCTCCAGCGCCAGGCTGACGTCCCTGATGCTGGAAGAAGCAAGAAGCCGCTCCTCCCGACTGGCATCGCTGCGAACAATGAGGGAGTCGGATGTGATGGCGCCCCGACTGATGTTCACGATGCCGTCCGGCATCAGGGAAAGCACCACCGATTCGGCTTCCCGAACCACAAGCCTGTCCAGTCGCTCTCCCGGCAATTCGCTCCTTGAACTGGTTATTCGTCCCGAAGTCTGGCTCACGTAGGAAGTGAGGATCGCCTCCCACTCCGTCCGGGTCAGGGACAGACTCATGCTGTCCCGCGAGGCATCAAAGGCAATCGAATCCCGCAGGGCCTCTTCCATTCGACCGCTGGTCGTGTTGAGGACGAACCGACCGTAATGGGTCAGGATGCGATCCATGTGCTGGCGCAGCTGTATGGCTTGCGCCTGCACGCGTTCTGCGGCCGCTTCTTCCCTGGAAAAAATGTGAGGAGTGCTGCGACGAACAGCTTCGCGTTCGGCCTGGACTACGGCATCGGGCTTGTTCACGGCAAACGTGAATGGCGCGTGCAGGTTGGGTTGCCGCCAGATCTCATCCATTCGGACGGTATACTGATAGACCGTACCCCGTGGGAAAGCAACCATGGTGACCACCACGAGCGACAGCATCAGACCCACCTTTACGGCAAGCTGACGACGCCTACGCTTGCGCACGGCGGCGGAATCGCCCGCCTCGAGGGTACCTCCCACGGGACGTACACGAGGCTTCAGGAATGGCAAACGTTGCATCCAACTCATGCGACTACCTATGCCGGATGGATAGCAAGGATCCGATGGCTACCGTAATGGCTGCGCCCACGGCCGTGTACCACGGCCATGCCAGTGCCGTGAGTCCTTGGGCAGCAATGATGTCCGCAGAAGGTCGGAAATGGAAAATCCATTCCCCCTCCGCGGTGGACCACAGTCCGAAGATGATGGCCACCATGGCCAGGACAGCAGCCACAAAACCGATCATCGCGTCGGTTTCCCTGACCCGTTCTACGGCGATCCCCAGCAGGAAGGCCCCCAACAACGAACCGTAGGTGAACGATGCAATGGACAGTCCCAATTCCACGACGGGGTTCTGCTGGTCTTCGAACAGGGTGGCGAAGAACACGAAAACAAGGGCCCATCCGAGGGTCAGCCATCGAGACAACCTGAGTCCAGCCGCAGCGTCCAGCCGTGCCAGTCGCGATCCCATGAGATCATTCAATGACGAACTGGCCAGCGCATTCAAGGACGAGGACAGCGTGCTCATGGCGGCGGCCAGGATACCAGCCAGCACGAGCCCGGCCAAGGGCGATGGCAGTTGACGAATGATGAACATCGGGAAGATCTCGTCCGTGCGCGCCAGCCCCAGGGCGGCTGCATCCTGGCCGCCGTAATGGACCCACAGCAGCGCGCCCACCGTCAGGAAGATTGCAAACTGGATCATCACGAAGAACGCGCTTCCAATCAGAGCCTTGCGTGCATCACCAAGATTTCGGCAGGACAACAGCCGCTGGACAATGAGTTGATCGGTTCCATGGGAAGCCATGGAAAAGATGCCTCCACCCACGACAGCGGTGACCAACGTGTAGGGACTTGTCAGCACGGTCTGGAGCGAACTGCTCACGGAAAAGATCTGGAGCTTCCCGGCATTGCGCAGGGTCTGTACCGGGTCCACGTCTACCATCGATACCAGGAGGAACAGCGTGAACAGGGCACCGAGCAGATACACCGACATCTGGACCACATCCATCCAGACTACGGCCTTGAACCCGCCAACGTACGTGTAGAGTGCCGTCAGGACACCGATAACCAGGATGATTTCGGGATAACCCACGTCAAACCCGGCCGAAGCCGCCATGATGCGGATGGGAATGGCCGTGGCAAACAGACGCACGCCGTCTGCCAACAACCTGGTGGCCAGGAATGTCAGACTGGAAAGACGCTGCATATGCGGGCCGAATCGGCTTCCGAGGAACGCGTAGGCCGTCTGCAGGTCTCCGGCGGCATAGCGAGGGAGGAGCCACCAGGCCACCGCCACCCGTCCTGCCAGATATCCGAAGGTCAGCTGGAAGAAGGTCATGGCGCCGCCGTAGGCCACGGCGGGAATACCGATGACAGTCAGCGTACTGGTCTCTGTGGCCACGATGGAAAAGGAGATGGCCCACCAGGGCATCTCCTTGGACCCCAGGAAGTAGTCGCTCACGGAGCGTTGCTTGCCAGCGCTACGGATGCCAAAGAGCACCACGCCCACGAGATAGAAGACAATGACCAGGTAATCCAGGGTAGTCAGCATGTCAGGATCTTCCTCCCAATTCCAGGAGCCCGGCTTCGTCGAGTACGGGAATACCCAATTCGGCGGCCTTGTCGGCCTTTGAACCAGGGTTCTCTCCCATTACAAGGTAATCGGTGCGTGCGCTCACGCTGCTGGCCGCTTTTCCGCCACGCTGCTTGATGTAATCCTGGGCCTCCGTCCGCCCCAAGGTGGGCAAAGTGCCCGTAACAACAAAGGTCTTTCCGGCAAATGGGAGATCGTCTCCAGCGGCGGGAGCCTCCTCAGGAAGTCGGGCCACGTTGACACCCAGATCGGCCAATCGCGCCACGATCTTCCGGTTGGTTTCCAGGGCGAACCAGTCCACGAGGCTTCGTGCAATGACCTCCCCGATGCCATCCACGGCGGTCAGCGCATCCGCATCCGCCTTCCCGAGCGCTGCCATGCTGTCGAACTGCTGCACCAGAACCTCTGCCGTGGTCCGTCCTACGTGCCGGATCCCGAGTCCGAAGAGCAACCTGGCCAGTGGCCGGGAGCGGCTGGCATCAATGCCGGCCACCAGCTTCTCGGCCTTCTTCCGGGCAAATCCATCGAGTTCAAGCAGGTCGTCGGGGGTCAGTCCGTAGATGTCCGGAAGGTCGGCGATGCGGCCAGCCTCCACGAGCTGAGCGGCCAGTTTGGTACCGAAGCCCTCGATGTCCATGGCATCCCTGGAGGCAAAGTGCTCCACGAGACGGATGAACTGGGCCGGGCAGGCCCCGTTGACACAAAAGGAATCGACTTCCCCCTCGATGCGCTCAAGCGGTTGCTGACAGGCCGGACACGTACCGGGCATTTCCCACGCCACTTCCGAACCGGTACGCGCTTCGGGTACCGAGGCCACGACCGCTGGAATCACGTCTCCCGCCCGCTTGACCACCACCGTATCCCCGATGCGGATATCCCTGTCACGGATATAGTCGGCATTGTGGAGCGTGGCCTGCGAAACGGTGACGCCGCCGATCTGAACGGGTTCGAGTTCTGCTTCCGGGGTGATCATGCCGGTTCGCCCGACATTGACCAGAATGCCCAGCAATCGCGTCGTCGACTCCCGCGCAGGGAATTTGAACGCCACCGCCCAACGCGGCGCATTGGAAACATTCCCCAGCTGCCGCTGCAGCCTGAAATCATCGATCTTGACCACCACGCCGTCGATCTCGTAATCCAACGCGTCCCGTTTCCCGGTCCAGTTCGAACAGAAGGTCACAGCCTCCTCGATACCCTCGAACCGAGCCACCTCGGGATTGATGGAGAATCCCCATCCGTCAAGAACATCCAGCATAGCCCTTTGCCCGGCGGCGACGGGCTCCGAAACCGGGCCAAGACTGTAGGCAAAGAATGCCAGATCCCGACCGGCGGTGATCGTTGAGTCCAGTTGTCTCAGGCTTCCGGCCGCCGCATTGCGAGGGTTGGCAAACGGCTTGAGCTCCTGGGCGCGGAGGCGGTCATTGAGCGCCTCGAAGGCAGATTTGGGGAAATACACTTCGCCCCTGACTTCCACGCGGTCCGGTACTGGATGACGGCTGGAGTCCAGGCGCAGAGGGACGGAGCGGATGGTTCGGATATTGGCCGTTATGTTTTCCCCCACCCGACCATCGCCTCGGGTGGCCGCCCTGACAAGGACCCCGTTCTCATAGGTCAGCGCCACGGCCAGACCGTCGATCTTCAATTCTGTGCTTACGGCCGGTCCCTCGGCCTCAGCATCCCATTCCAGTCGCCGGCGGCATCGATCGTGCCAGGCCCTCAATTCGTCGGCATCGAACGCATTGCCCAGCGAAAGCATGGCTTCCGCGTGCTGCACCTTCTCGAAGCTGTCCAGCGGTGCGCTTCCGACGCGATGGGTCGGACTGTCCGGACGCAGGAATTCAGGATGAGCATTTTCCAATGCCTGCAATCGACGGACCAACACATCATACTCAGCATCCGATATGAGCGGAGCGTCGTCCTGGTAATAGCGTTCTGCGTGCTCGGTCAGCACCGCCACCAGTGCATCCATTATAGAACGAGCCGCAGCCAGGGAATCCGGCTCCGGTGTGTTCTGCACGATCCTTGTCCGCTCCAGTAGCGTCATCGGTAGGCCGCATCCCGACGCGGAACCACGCCGGCCGTCGTCAGCGAATCGAGCCAACCCTGGATGCGCGTCCGCGTCAATTCCACTACGCCTTCCCCTGCCAGCCAGGACTCCGGCACGCGGAATCCGTCGGCTATGACCCGCGCGTTCCCTACTTCACGCTCCA
>JAQCDI010000328.1 GCA_027620595.1 Bacteroidota bacterium
CATGATTTGCCTGCCACGACCACAACGAACTCTCCACGCGGCTCGTGCGCCTCAAAGTGCGCAATCAATCCTTGACAGCGTTCACAATGGGCTCGGATGCGCAGTCCTCCCGGACGGCGCATCCCATGATCAGGTCGGCAAGGGCTATCTCCTGTCCCGTGGCATTGAAGACATAGGTTTCATCGACCGCTCCCAGGCGGAACATGAACCGGTCGGTTCCGGCCCGGTCCAGATCCCAGATGGAAATCGGCAACAGGGAAGCCACGCTCAGCGTGTTGCAGATGTCCACCAGCGTGTTGATCCGGGGAAACGAACCTTCCGAGGCCACACGCAATAGATATTCCGACGCGGGCTTGGCCCGACCGGTGGGTTTGTATTTCCCGTTCCGGAATACATCCCGAATGGCCCCGCGATGGGCTTCTTCTGCCTCGGACAGGCCACCAGAGAGCTGGGCAAGGCGCTGTGAAAGGGTATCCTCCATGGATGGTACCGGCGTTTGCGGGCGCACGCCCGAGGCCACGACGAGGCCCAGTCGAAGGGTGGCGGGACCGGCGTGTTCGAATGGGGTTGGCATCGGATGTGATATATTGGAGGTTCAGGAGCGCGAAACCGCTTTCCGGTCTGGAAAACCGGGCTTCTGTGGCGATTTTACGCCGGATTCTGTGCTTTAGTTTGGACGAGGGATGCCGATAACCGGGTCAGGTACTTTGTGTACAAACAAGCACTCCAACTGGTCATGCAAGCGACAACCATGAATTTCCTCATCGAACCGGTCACGCACGACACCGTCGTGGTCCGGATCGGGAAAGCACTCGATTTCCGAAACGCAGCCGACTTCAAAGCGGCCGCGCAGGAGCAGGTCCGCGCTGGAATCCGGAGCTTCATCCTGGACTTCAACGATACCGGCATCCTGGATTCGACCGGACTGGGATCCATTTTTTCCCTGTATCGACAGGTCTCTCCGATGAGCGGCCAGGTCGTGTTCGCGTCGGTCTCCCGCCCGGTCCAGGTCGTGGTCCAGCTGACCCGCACCTACAAGGTGTTCCGTCAGTTCCCGTCCGTGGACGCCGCAAGGGAAGCCCTGCGCTGATTCCCTATTCATTCCAGTCTCCAAGACCGTTCCGATCCTGGACCCCATGGAAGTCACCCGTCAACAGTTCCACAAACTGGACGCCGTCATCGATGAGCTGCATGGTCTCTTCGAGTTGTGGGAGCGCGAGGATGCGCTCCTTTCGCATCTCGACTCGGATACCATCCAGCTGTTCCGACTGGCTGTCCACGAGTGGGTGGCCAACCTGGTCCAACACGCCGATTTCGGTGACCGCGAGCCGGACATCGTGATGGACGTGATTCCCAACGGACGACGGGTGCGGTGCATCATCGAGGACAACTCCGAAGGGTTTCCCTTCCCCGAGCAGATCGATGTGCAGCGCAATGCGCTTACCCCTTTCCCGGAACGCGGGATGGGACTCCTCATGCTCAATGCTGCCACCGAGTATTTTGAATACTCGCAGACCCGCGAAGGTCGCCGGCGGCTTGAGTTCACCGTTTCAGGCGAAGCCGACTCATGCCTAGACATTCCATTCTCATAGTGGAAGATGAGCATACCCTGCGTCGGCTCCTTGAGTACCGACTGGGTAAGCAATACGACGTCCGGACCGCCTCCAATGGCGAGGAGGGATTGGAGCGTGTCAATGAACAGCTCCCGGATCTGATCATCTCGGACATCATGATGCCCAAGATGGATGGATTCGCCATGCAGGCTGCCCTGCAGGATCGCAACGACACCCGGGCCATCCCGTTCATCTTCCTGACGGCCAAAGCCGACGAGGCCAGCCGCTTGAAAGGCCGCCGCACCGGTGTGGACGACTACATCACGAAACCCTTTGATATTGACCAGTTGCTCTCGAGGGTGGATCGTCTGCTGGAACGCACGGCCCAATTCCAGAACCAGCTCGATGCCCGCATCGGCCAGGACTTCTCCCAGAAGTTGATGCCGAAGCGCATGCCCGAGGCTGCCGGTTACAAGTCCTGGTTCCTCAGCTCCCCCCGCGAACATGGGGGTGGGGACATCTTCGACTGGACCGAACCCAGGCCCGGCACGTTCTTCATCACGATTGGAGACGTCATGGGCAAAGGACTGCAGGCTAAATTCTACGCCTTCAGCTTCCTGGGCTACATCCGGTCCACCCTGCATACCTTGCTCCGGACCACGAATTCTCCCGCCGAACTGATGAAGCGGGTCAATCAGGTCCTGATGGACGACCCGCCACTGGAGGACACCTTTGCCTCCCTGCTCCTGCTGCGCTGGGAGCCCGAGCGCAACCTCGTGACCTACGCCAACGCCGGGCACTGCCGCCCGGTGCTGATCGGTCCGCGGGGTGCGGAGATCGTCCCGTACTCCGACATCATCCTCGGACTCGACGCCAATGCCGAATTCAAGGACACCTCCCTGGTGCTCCCGCCCGGTTCGGCGCTCGTCTCCTACACCGACGGCCTGCTCGAACAGCAGATGGCGTCAGGCGAACAGCTCGGTGAGCAAGGCATCGTCCGATCCGTACAGACGGCCTTCGGGCCGCCC
>JAQCDI010000329.1 GCA_027620595.1 Bacteroidota bacterium
CGGGTAGTCTTTACCCCCCATCCGCCCCATTTCTCCCCGCCACAGGTCCTGCGCATCATTTCGCGGCTGCGCCGCTTCATCCAGCGGCACGATCGACGTGGCATGGCGGAAACGCTCCAGCAATTGGGCATGACGTCCCTGCAGTCGGCCGAACGCCCCACCCCACTCGATGAGGCGCAGAACATCATCCACCTCATGCGCGCGCATCACTACGAGGCGGCGGCGCGCCTCTACCGCGCCATCCGGCTGGCCACAGCCGATCCGTCGTTCGACAATCCACGACTCATTGAACTGGGATTCTGGCCCGGTGGAGACCGCGACGGCAATCCGTTCGTGACGGCGGATGTGACCCGACGTGTGGCTGAAGAACTCCGTTTGGCCATCATCAAGTGCTACCACAACGACCTCAAACGGCTGGACGTCAAATTGACGTTCCGGGGCGTCACGGATCCGGTGAGCGGACTTCGCAAACGGCTTCATGCCGCGCTCTTCGATCCAGATGCCGGATTTGCGCCCGACGATCTCCTGGCTGCGCTTTCGGACATCCGGGACCGGGTTGAGGCAGATTACAATGGCCTGTACCAGTCGGATATCGAACTCCTGATGGACAAGGTGCGGCTTTTTGGCGCCCATTTCGCGTCGATGGACATCCGGCAGCACCATCGCAAACACGGTGAAGCAGTTGCAGCGGTCCTGCGGCACAACGGTTTCCAGGTGGAAGACCCGTTGGACCTGCCACCCGAGGAACTGCAGACACTGCTGCTCGAGGGACATCTGGACATTCCGGACCGGAACGGGCTGGATCCGGTGGTAGCGGATGTGTTTGATACCCTGCAACTGATCCCGACAATCCAGCAACGCAATGGTGAGCGCGGGTGCCATCGATGGGTGATCAGCAACGCGGAGGACGCGTGGTCTGTGCTTTTCGTCTTCGGCCTGGCCCGGTGGGCCCAGGGTACGGATGAACCGGTTCTGGATATCATACCGCTTTTCGAGACCGTGCGGGGCATGGATGCCGCCGCCGGCGTCATGGATGCGTTGTTCGGCCAGCCCGTGTATCGGGCCCACGTGGCGAGGCGGGGCAATCGGCAGACGCTCATGCTCGGCTTCTCTGACGGCACGAAGGACGGCGGATATCTGAAGGCCAACTGGGCCATCCACCAGACCAAGGAGGCGCTTTCGGCGGCGTGCACCCGCGCCGGCGTGGAAGCGGTATTCTTTGACGGACGGGGTGGGCCGCCGGCGCGGGGAGGAGGGCGCACCAACCGCTTCTATGCCTCCCAGGGGCCAGACATCGCCAGCCATGCCGTTGAGTTGACGGTGCAGGGGCAGGTGATCACCAGCCTCTATGGCACCGGGCAGCTCTTTACCCGGAATGTGGAGGAGCTCATCCAGGCTGGCATCGGTGGCGGCGCCCCGGGCAGCATTGCGCCGCATGAAACAGGACAGCGCATGGTGGAGGAGGACCGGGCCCTGATGGAGGAACTCTCGGAGTCGGCGTATGCCGCTTATGCCGATCTCAAGGCGCACCCGTCGTTTGTACCCTACCTCGAGCGCAAAAGCACCCTCCAGTTCTACTCCCGCGTCAACGTGGGCAGCCGTCCCGTTTCCCGCGGGTCGGCCGATCATCTCGTGTTCGAGGACCTGAGGGCCATTCCGTTTGTGGGCTCCTGGAGCCAGTTGCGTCAGAACGTGCCGGGGTACTACGGCCTGGGTGCCGCGCTCCTGGGGCTCCAGGATGCAGGCCGACTCGAGGAAGCCGCCCGGTTGTTCCGGCGGGTGCCATTCTTCAAGACCCTGATCCTCAACAGCATGATGGCCCTGACGAAGTGCCGATTCGAACTGACTGCCTACATGGCCGATGACCCGGAGTTCGGCGATTTCTGGCGCCTGATCCGGGCCGAGCACGACCGGACGGTGGACCTGCTATTGAAGATATCGGGATACGGCGTCCTGATGGAAGAAGAGCCCGTTTCCCGGCTTTCGGTGGGTATCCGCGAACGGATCGTGCTTCCGCTGCTCATCATCCAGCAATGGGCGCTGCAACGGCTTTCTTCAGGAACAGAGCGCCGGGAGGCCCTCGAAAAGCTGGTGGTCCGATCGATGTACGGAAACATCAATGCTAGCCGGAATGCGGTTTGATGTGCTTCCCAAGGGCTTATTGACGCTTCTGTGCGTCGGGATGCTCACCGGATGCGTAGCGGGGGACGAACCTGCGGCTCCGACGTGGCGCGTTGCCGAACGGTCGGAGGGTGCGCTGCCGGCCAGCGCGCTCGTCCAGGAGTGGCAGGGATTGGAGCGGGAGGAGCGGGAATCCCGTGCGGTGTCGGAAATCCTGGCGGGGAACGTGCCCTCCTGGCTGCGGACCGTACACTGGTTGACCGTGGACATTGCCGGCGCAGACGGTTCCTTGCGCGTCGAATTGGGCGTTCTTCCGGACTACCTGGCCGTCGGCTCGGATGATGACTTCCTCTGGATACCCCTCTCGCCCCAGGCAGCGCAACGCATTGCCGACGCCACCGGCATGCTGCTTCCGACGCCGTTCCTGGTGGACGCCATCTGGCGG
>JAQCDI010000330.1 GCA_027620595.1 Bacteroidota bacterium
CAGGGCAGAGCCCGAGGGACCCTCCCACACGACGGCAGGAGTTTCGCGCTCAATGCGCTCCAGGCGAACCTGTCCCGGATCCGGTCGATCACCATCCAGCGTAAAGATGGCCATTCCCCACCGTTCCGGATGCTCGGGTCGGCTGCGGTTGAAATCCCTGTAGGAATGCGACCCGTCGGTCCGGAAGCCAGCCAGATACCTTCCAGGCGGAAGCGTCAGGATGGCCATCGTCTGCCGGTTGTCCGAGTCCCCGCCTGCCGGTGAGGAATTTTCCCAGGACATTTCCCACACCTTCTCGCCGGTGGCTTCCGATTCGATCCATCCCCAGTCATAGCGCTGTGCATTCGGGCGCAGCTCTCCCAGGCCGTATACGATGATATCCAGCGAATCGGAGGTTTCGATGCGGGTTTCGACCAGCGCGTCATCCCCCAATCCCGTGTGGTCCACCAACGGTTGGCCGCTGTTCCAGGGATCCACGAGCGATACTTGTCCAGAGCCTGTGGGCTCGAGGGTGAGCACGAAATCATCCGGCTGCCATGGCGGATTCTCACTCCAGCGTCCGGGGTGGCCACCAGTCTGTACCACGAACTCGAAAACACCGTCCGGCAATGGAATTTCCGTATCCACCCAGTGGTTGATCGGGCTGCCTCCGGCCGGCACGGCATCGGCCTGATCCAGGGTCCATATTACCTGTCCCGTCGTCAGACTTCGAACCGACATGTCGTCGCATCGCGAATTGCAACGCGTGATACCACCCTGCAGCCGGAGCGTAGCCGGCCCCTCGGCATGGAGCATCACACGCTGGTTGCCCCGATCCCGAAGAGGCATCCGGAAAAGTGCATTCCGCCCGCCGGAAGGTGTTGGAACGCTCCGCTCCACGTCCACCGTTCCTTCCGGAGCACGAAGGTCCAGGTGCCAGAATGAAGCGTAGTTGGTCCAGTGCGGTTTCAGTCCGAAAGCCGACCCCTGGTCGTGGGAGCGATCGTCCGGTCCGTAGGTGCTCAGGTAGGCCGAATACAGCCCGGGGTCCAAACGGAGCGAATCGTCAACAAGCGCCCGAACACCTTCCCTTTTCACACCATCGGCCGATGAACGCCAGACAGGTTCATTGCTGCCGCGATCAAGGATCCATGCCACCACCGCAAGGTCCGATCCTGGCTTGTCGTCCTCGAAGGAGACCTCCCCTTCGATATGCAGCACCGTCGGCTCCAATACCTGGAAATGAGCGGTCTTCAACGAACGCAGACCAGGATCGGACAAGGTCAGGAATCCCTCGCCTTCCGGACCGGCCGTCATGCGCCAGACAATGAGGCCACCTACCACCAGGAGCAGGAATAATTGGAAACGTCTCAGACCCTTTTTTGGCATGGAAACAGATGATGCGCTCGTTGCGGGAGGTACGCGCTGCCGGGGCCGAAGTTACTCCACCGGGTCCAGAAATACGGTCCGGTGCCGAGCCATCATTTGCGGGACTGGTCCACCGCATGCCCCCTTCGTATCATGTGTCGGCCGGCGGTTCTCCTTGCTTGTAACATTCCGTTGCGGGGCAAGGTAGAACGCTCCACTTCCCCCACCCGCCTTCTGCCTCATGGCCGATTCCCCGGTACCGATGCCCTCCAAGGCGTCAAAACGACGTCTCGGACTGCGCGGAACACAGATCCTCTATGGAACGGTGTTCGTGGGGGCCTTTGCTCTCGGCATGGGGTTCCATTTCAAGCAATGGAGCGCACACGCGCCGGCAGGCCTGACCGCTTATCTCCTGTTCGGGGGCCTCATTACGGTCGGTTTCGCGGCCCTGTGGCGACTGCTCGGACTGCTGCGCACACTCAAGGACACTTCACCGGCAAGAAGGATCTGGACGTTGCTGGTAAGTGGTGGAATCCTGACGGCCGTTGCCGGTGTGACCGCCCGGATCGGGCGCATTGAAGCACCGGGGCTGGAGCTCGGACTGGGCTTCGACCTTTCCACTGGTATAGCGCTCACGTTTCCGACCGTAGTCAAGATGGGAGTCATTTCCGTCTGTATGGCGGGATTTGCGGTACTTCTGCTGCACCGCCTGCGCGATCTGATCCTTGTCAAACGCACTCGAACCAGTGAACGCAACTGGAATGGCTTGGTCATGCTCATGGTGGCCGGTTCCCTCCTGAGCCTCATGCAGGTCACTGGCGCCAAACAGAATGAATGGCAGAATGTGGCCATGATCATCGTGGCCGTGTTCATGGTGGTCAATGCCTTCCGGCTCTCGTGGATCGTCTTCCTGACCTTCCGTGAGAAGCTCACGATGCTTGGACTCAGCCTCCTGCTCGGTGTCTTCCTGCTCCTTTCGATGGGAGCTGTTTCCCCTGACCTTGACCCGATGGTCCCCGGAGGATTGGAATATCTGAAGCACTTCTTCATGCCCTTGGCCGTTTTCACGCAGCAGGCGGCCATTTTCGGGATGATCTACTGCCTCACTTCCTTCCTGTCCCTCCTGTTCCATTTGCCCACTTCCGGTGATTTCGAGCAGCGGGCCGGCGAGCGGGCCACCATGCATTCC
>JAQCDI010000331.1 GCA_027620595.1 Bacteroidota bacterium
TCCGTACAGACGGCCTTCGGGTCGCCCCAGCCGGTGGACAGATTGATCCAACACGTGCTCGATGGCAGTTCCCGCCGCGAATTCGGGGATGACATCCTGCTCTTCTGGCTGCAACGCGAGGTCGAACAGGAACGCGAACGGGCAGGAGATCGGCCGGCTCCCCGGTGGTTCTCACCCTTCGGCGAAGCCCACGGCACGAGCCCGCATACGGCCTGAGCCCTCAAGCTTCAGGTACCAGTCTGTCCAGCATTTCCAGGAATCGCTCGACGTCCTCGGCATCGTTGTACCCGTGAAGGGACACGCGAAGGCCTCCGTCCCGTGCAGTGGTCCAGACCTGTTCCCGCCGCAAGGCCTGGCACAGGGCCGGCGCCTCCGGAAGGTCCACAAGCACAATGCCGGAGCGACGCGCCTCGTCCAGGTTGCTGCGCACAGCGTGCCCGCGTTCGAGCAATGCTGCCGCCAACTGCGCCGTGAGTTGCTGGATGCGCGCTGCAATCCGGTCCACACCCTGCGCTTCCAGTAACCGCAGGGCTTCGGCCATGGCAAACAGACCCGGAAACGGCGGGTGACCCATTTCGTGGCCGACGCCGCCGGTCAACAGGTCCAGCCCATCATTCTGCAGCGCATAGGCTTCGCGCGCGCTGCGCCACCCGATCAGCGGCGGATCGCCCTCCACCCACCGCCCCCCGGTAGCCAGGACAGCATTCCCGTACCCGGCCGTGGCCCACTTGTAGCCGCTGAACACCAGGGCATCGATTCCGTCGTGCTCCATATGGATCGGAAACGCTCCGATGGACTGCGTGGCATCCACAAGGAACAGGACCCCCCGATCCCGGCACACGGCGGACAAAGCCCTCAGATCGGCGCGGAATCCGTTCGCATACTGCACGCTGGAGACCACGAAGGCGTCCACGGGATCGGCCAGGGCACGACGCAGCGACTCCGCTTCCACACGCCCGTCGGGCGGCGTGGACAGGAACAGTACCTCGTGACCGGCCCTGAGGAACGGGGTCGTGCAGGACGGGAATTCCTGATCGGTCGCCAGCAGTCGGCTGCCTTCGGGGAGGGCACGCGCCAGGATGTTGAACCCTAGGGAGGCATTGGGCAGGAATGCGGTCCGGAAGGGCCGGGCGCCGATGAATCCGGCCACATCCGAGCGGTCCCGCTCCGAACGCTCCAGCCAACGATCCCACCCGATGTCGCCCATGAGCACCGATTCCCTGTAATAGGTCATGGCCGCATCGGCCACCTGTCGGGACATGACGCCTCCACCGGCCGTATTCAGGTACGTGCAGGTTCCAAGGGCAGGAAACAGGGCGCGGAAGGCAGACCAGTCGGACATGGGATCGGGGATGGGCGATCCCGGATGGTACGCACGTTGCCCGAGAGGCCCAACTCCCTGGCCGCTCGCAGCATTCGCAGGACCGGTCACCCCGGAAAAGCAGCGGCACAGCGGATGACCTTGCGCATGGCGCCGGAGAAAGACGTTATTTGCACTCGAATCCAATCCGCCCGAACCGTCATGGCTCTCCGCCTTTCCATCCTGTTGTTCGCCCTGTTGTTGGCAGGCTGCCGTGACTTCAGTCTGGACGCGGACGGCAATCCGCGTTCGCCCGACGGCTCGGAGTCATACGTGGCTTCGCTCAATGTGCCCTTCGAGATCGAGTTCGGCCAACAGGTGGTGCTCGACGAGACCGGCCTGACGGTAGAGTTCTCCTTGCTGGCCGAGGAAAGCCGTTGCGCCAATCGGACGGAATGCATCCAGGCCGGACGGGCGGTCGTGGTGTTGACGGTCCACGACCAACAAGATGTCCGCTACCAGCTCGTGGCCTACATCCCGGGACTCGTGGCCACGCCGTATCGGCTCAATGACATCATCCAGTTCCAGGACCTTCGATTCCGTCTTTTACGGGTGAACCCTTATCCCGAGAATGGGCAGCCCATCCGGGAGACGGACTATTCCGTGCTGCTTGAAGTGGAACCCAACGGGTTCTGACGCCGGGTTTGCCTCCTGCCCGCCCTCAGGCCGGCCAGCCAACCTGGCCCGATCCTCCGGGCCGGAGCTCCCACGATTCACGGCTTCTTCCACGCTGGACGGCATCTGAGCCGGCACCGGAGCGTTCCAATGTGCTCTGATCAACCAAATTCCGTCCTTACGACCATGGCCGTAGAACGCACGCTTGCCATCCTCAAGCCGGACTGTGTCCGCAAGAACCTCATCGGCGAAGTGACCCGCCGCATCCAGGAAGCCGGATTCCAGATCCGCGCCATGAAGCTTGTCCAGCTCTCCCGCGCCGAGGCTGAAGGCTTCTACGCCGTGCACAAGGAGCGCCCCTTCTTCGGCGAACTCGTTGACTTCATGACGAGCGGTCCGTGCGTCCCGATGGTCCTCGAGAAAGAGAATGCCGTAGCTGATTACCGTACGCTTATCGGCGCGACGGATCCTGCGGAAGCTGCCCAGGGTACGATCCGCCGACTCTTTGCGGACAACAAGGGACAGAACATTGCCCACGGATCGGACTCCATCGAAAACGG
>JAQCDI010000332.1 GCA_027620595.1 Bacteroidota bacterium
GACTATGACTTCTTCAAGGGTGTGGTCGAACCGCTCATCGCAAACGCCGGTTGATGGACATGGTATTCCGCGGGTTCGCACTGATTCTGAGTCTGATGCTGGTGGTCCTGCCTGCCGAGGCCCGACAGGTTCCGGGCGAACCGGGTCCTGCCGAGTTGCGTGCCCTCATCCTGGCGCCGGCCCCCATGACCACCACAGCGTCAGCGGCCAGTCGCAGCCCGGGCATTCCTTTCCTGGCTTCTGCCGTCCTTCCCGGGGCAGGCCAGTGGATCAACGGACATCGTGTCAAGGCCCTCGTGGCCGTGTCCCTCGAGGCGGCCATCATTACCGGGTATGTGGTGACTCGTCAGAACGGGCTCCGTGCCGAGGATGATTTCCGAGCGTTTGCCCATGACCAGTGGAATCCGGCGCGCTACGCCTCCTGGCTGAACGACTACCGGGCGTACCTGAATGACGAATTGTCCGCCTCGATTACCGCGCCGCCGGTGCAGGTCGTCCAAGGCGTGGACTTCTCGCGCCCCTCAGCATGGTCGGCCACGGATCGCGCCGCCGTCCAGCAGATGTTCAACCAGATCACGGCCATCGAGCGTCAGGCGTTCCATCCCGAGACGGGCGCTGTGTTCTCCCACCAGCTGCCCGACTTTGGAGACCAGCAGTACTATGAACTGATCGGAAAGTACTTCCAGTTTGCGCCGGGTTGGGAGGATTACCCCGCCTGGCGGGGATCGGACGACAGCTACCTTCCGGCCATCGACCCCGAGCTGACCGCCGCTGACGGCTCCAAGCCCAACGTATCGGATACGTTCTTCGCGTACGCTCGGGACCACGCCGATGCCCAGGACCTGCTCCGCACGGCCAGTCGAATCTCGCTCCTCCTGGTCTTCAACCACATCATTGCCGGGATCGACGCCGCAGTGAGCGCCAAGCTCAAGAACGATCGGGTGTCCACGCAGATGGGTCTGGCGTTCGATCCGCAGGGATCGCCGCAGCCCGTCATCGGCGTGCGAATGCGCCTGTTCCGCTGACCGCCGGAACGCGCCCTTGATCTTGCCGTTGGGTTGGTCGTTTCTTCGTCCGATTTCCGAACCCTCTTCCAACCATCCCCACCGCCATGCCCTGGTACAAGAAACTCCACTGGCAGATCGTCCTAGGCCTCGTGTTCGGCGTCATCTTTGGCGTCGTAACCACCGTTACCGGATACGGATGGTTTACGGATGACTGGGTGACGCCCTTCGGAACCATCTTCATCAACCTGCTCAAGCTGATCGCGGTCCCGCTGATCCTTGCCTCGTTGATCACCGGCGTGGCATCGCTCTCGGACCTGAAGAAACTGTCGCGTATCGGTGGCAAGACGGTGGGCCTTTACCTGGCCACGACTGCTTTCGCCATTGTCATCGGCCTGCTGGTGGTCAACATCCTGCAACCGGGCAAGACTGTACCGCCGGAAATGGCGGCACAACTGCAGGAAACGTATCAGGACGATGCGTCAGCCAAGGAGGAAGCCGCCGCCGCTGCTTCCCAGCGGGGTCCGCTCCAGCCGTTGGTGGACATGGTGCCCGAAAATGTGATCGGTGCCGCTGGCAACAACCGGAACATGCTCCAGGTGGTGTTTTTTGCCATTTTTGCGGGTATTGGTCTGTTGATGTTGCCCAAGGAAGGCGCGGCTCCACTCCTGGCCTTCTTTTCGAGTCTCAACGACCTGATCATCAAGCTGGTGG
This sequence comes from Bacteroidota bacterium, assembly GCA_027620595.1. Lineage (GTDB taxonomy): Bacteria > Bacteroidota > Rhodothermia > Rhodothermales > UBA10348 > JAAZVD01. Next base: position 1,719 of record JAQCDI010000332.1, read on the forward strand.
AAATCATCATGCTGGGGGCTCCCATCGGGGTCTTTGCCCTGATTGCAGGCACCATCACCTCAATTGCGCAGGATGATCTGGGCCCCAGATTCTGGGGCAGGTCCTCAGCCTGCTTTCCTCGTTGGGGTATTATTGTTTTGCCGTCATCTTCGGACTCGTCTTCCACACGGCGCTGACCTTTCCCCTGATGATCAAGACGATGACCCCGTACAAGGTCAGGGAGTTCTTCCAGAAGCTGGCTCCGGTACAGCTCCTGGGCTTTTCGACCTCGTCGAGTGGCGCCACCCTGCCGGTCACGATGGAAGTGGCGGAGAAGGAGATCGGTATATCCGAGGAGGTCAGCTCATTCGCCTTGCCCCTGGGCGCCACGATCAACATGAACGGCACGGCGCTCTATCAGGCCATCGCGGCGGTCTTCATCGCACAGGTGCTCGGCATGGACCTCGATCTTGCCGCGCAAGCCACCATCGTGTTGACGGCCACCCTGGCCGCCATCGGGACGGCATCCGTTCCTTCGGCCGGCATCGTGACGCTGGTGGTCATCCTGGAGTCGGTCGGTGTTCCGAGCGCCGGTATTGCGCTCATTTTCGGCGTGGACCGAATCCTGGACATGGTGCGTACGGTAACGAACATCACCGGGGACGTTGTCGTGGCAACGATTGTCGCGGCCAGCGAAGGCCAGCTCCACATCAAGGAGGAGCTAACGGCATAGGGTTCGTCTCGAAACGAGCTTTCCAGCGCTCGGGACTGTCTCTTATTGAGAATACTTCGGGAGTGGGGCCCCGGAATCGTGTCTTTTCGCACGATTCCG
>JAQCDI010000027.1 GCA_027620595.1 Bacteroidota bacterium
CGCGGATGCGGCCCCGCCCTCTTCCGTTTTGTGAGACGTCATATCCAGCGACGGACCCTTGCGGCCCACTCCTCGAACGCATCTCCGAACTTGGCCCGCATCACCCGCTCCTCGGGCATGATCTGGAATCGGTTCATCCAGGGAATGAACAAGAGCGTCGCAAGAACGGCCAATCCATCGGCCAGGAACAGCGCCCAGGCCAGCAGCACCAGCAACATGCCGAAATACATGGGATTGCGGGACCAAGCGTAGACGTTCGTCGTTACCAGCGCGCTGGCTTTCTCCGGATCGAAAACGCGTCATTCCGATTCCCACTTGCGCCGTCGGGGTATCTTGCGCGGTCTGAATCGCGTCGGCCATGCCCCGTCAGTATTTCGTCTACGTCATCGAACTCGATCCAGAAGTGCGCACCAAGCGCCGCTTCCGTGAAGCCAACCCGTTGATGCGCAACGGATTGCCGTGCGTCTATGTAGGCAGTTCCACCCGAGGCCCGGACGAACGGTTCGATCAGCACAAACAGGGTTACAAGGCCAACCGCTACGCCCGCAAGCACGGCTTGCGCCTCCTGCCCGACCTCTTCGAGCCCTACAATCCGATTCCGACCCGCTCAGATGCCGTCGAACTGGAGGAATATCTGGCCGATCGACTCAGGAAAAAGGGCTACGGTGTCTGGCAGGGCTGAAACGAATCCGACCCCATCCTGTACTCAGCGTCCGGAACCACTCTTTTCCCCACTGCCATGAACATGATCAAAACCATCGCCCTTGTTGCCGTACTGGGCATCGGCGTGCTCGTATGGGCCGCCTTCTTCAGCTACGATGATCCGCCGAAAGTCGGCGACACCGCTCCGGACTTCACCCTCGTCTCGAACGAAGGCACAGAAATCACCCTCTCCTCCCTCCAGGGAGAGTGGGTCGTACTCTACTTCTACCCGAAGGACTTCACGAGCGGCTGCACGATCCAGGCCCGCAACTTCCAACGGGACATGGACGAGTATGTGGCCCGCGGCGCCACGATCCTCGGCGTCAGTGTTGATGATGCCGAAACGCACGCCTCCTTCTGCGAGAAGGAAAGCCTGACGTTCAAGCTCCTGGCCGATACCGAAGCCGCCGTTTCGGAGGCCTACGGATCGGTGCGCGGCGTTGCGCCCGCCAAATTGAGCGCCCGCAATACCTTCATCATCAACCCTGAAGGCAAGGTGGCCGAGATCTTCCTGGGCGTGAACCCCACGCCGCACTCGGAAGAAGTCCTGGCCGCTCTCGATCGCCTGCAGGCCTCCTGATCTGAGTTGACGACCAGGCCATGACCCCAACGCCGGACATCCTTGTTGTCGGAGCCGGCATTTTCGGCGTCACGGCTGCTCTTGAGCTCCGCCGGCGTGGACATCAGGTCACGCTGGTAGACCAAGCACCTCCGCCCCATCCTCTGGCGGCATCCACCGACATTTCGAAGGTGGTCCGCATGGAGTATGGGGCGGATGTGTTTTATATGGCCTTGGTGGAAGAGGCCATGGAAGGGTTCGACCGCTGGAATGAAGAGCTGCCGAGACCGCTCTACCATCAGACTGGCGTGGCGATGCTGGCGCAAAGTCCGATGGAGCCGGGGGGATTCGAGCATGATTCGTTCCAGCTGCTCCTTGAGCGCGGCCACCAACCCGAGCGCCTCCGAGCGCGGGAAATCGCGCAGATGCTGCCCGCCTGGAACGCAGAAAACTGGGTGGACGGCTTCTTCCACGCCCGCGGCGGGTGGGTGGAAAGCGGCGCCCTGGTCCGGGCCCTGTTCGAGCAAGCCCTCAGCGAAGGAGTCCAGTTCGAAACCAGGGATGTCCGGACCCTTCAGGTCGACAACGGCACCTGCCTGGGCGCCGGGGACATCCACGCCGGGCACACCCTGCTGGCGTGCGGTGCGTGGGCCGGAGAACTCCTCCCCGAATTGCGTACCGTGATCCGCAGCAGCGGCCATCCGGTCTTCCACCTGCACCTGCCGGATCCATCGCGCTTCTCGGCACCGGATTTCTGCGTCTTCACGGCCGACATTGCCCGCACGGGCTGGTACGGATTTCCGGTTCACCCGTCCGAAGGCGTCCTCAAGATCGGCCGGCACGGCAACGGACTGACCCTCGACGCGCGGACCGATGCCCGGATCGTCCACCAGGAAGACGAAGCCGCCCTGCGCGCTTTCCTTACGGATACTTTTCCCTCGATTGCCAACGCGCCGATCGCTTCGACGCGGCGCTGCCTCTACGCCGACACCTTCGACGCGGATTACCTCATCGACCGGCATCCATCGATTCGAGGCCTGTCCGTGGCCACGGGCGGCAGCGGGCACGGCTTCAAGATGGCCCCCGTCCTCGGCGGCCTGATTGCCGATGCGCTCGAGGAACGGGCGAACCCCCGACTCCAGCGGTTCCGCTGGCGCGAGCCCTCGGCCGGGCACAAAGTGGAAGCCGCGCGATTCGAAGGCTGATGCAACACCCTACCGACTATCGCGCCCCTGCCGTCTTCCGCGACCCGCACGTACACACCGTCTGGGCAGCCAGGGTGCGCAAGGTGGACCCGCCAGGATGGCAACGTCAGCGCGTCGAACTTCCGGACGGCGACTTCCTGGACGTAGACCGGCTTCTCGGCGGTCACCGGCAGGCCGTGATCCTGTTGCATGGGCTCGAGGGGTCCGCAGACCGGACCTACATGCGCGCCTTGGCACGTGCGCTGCATGGCACGGGCCGGGATGTGCTGGCCGTCAACATGCGGGGTTGTTCGGGTGAACCCAACCGCCTGCCGCGCTCTTATCACTCGGGCGCCACCGAGGACCTGCGTGCGGTCATCGAGGCCTTCTCACCGGACTACGATGCCTTCGAGGCGGCCGGATTCAGCCTGGGAGGCAACCTGTTGCTCAAATACCTGGGCGAAGAAGGCTCCAACAGCCACATCCAGGCCGCCATGGCCGTGTCCGTGCCCTGCGACCTGGCTGGCAGCTCGGAACAGCTTGCGGGGCCCGGCGGACGTCTTTACATGTGGAATTTCATGCGGTTGTTGCGCCGCAAGGTGCACCAGAAAGCCGCCGCCTTCCCGGGAGTCGTATCGGCCGAGGGGGTTGAGGATATGCGCACATTCCGTGCCTTTGACGACGCCTACACCGCACCCCTGCACGGCTACCGCGACGCACGCCACTACTGGGCCGAGTGCTCCAGCAACCGGTTCCTCTCCGGCATCCGCGTTCCCACATTGTTGATCAACGCGGCTGACGATCCCTTCCTCTCACCGGGTTGTTTCCCCATCGACGCCTGCCGTGACTCGGCCCACGTTGACCTGGAAATCCCCTCCACGGGCGGCCATGTCGGTTTCCTGCAGGGGGGATTGTTTTCGGGCGAACCGGCCTGGACGGAGCTGCGCGCAGTGGCCTTCTTCGGCCCGGCTACCTGAATCCTGCTACTTGAACGCCGCATCCAGGAGCGGCCAGACGGCCGGATCCTCGGCGCCCAGCACCCAGATCGAGACGCCGCGCAGTCCCGGGTATTCGGCCACGAACTCCAGCTTGGCCCGCATCGAGCGCTCGTTCTCGAGGAAAACCCAGTGGAAGACGCCGTAATCGGGCCAGAATCCGTACGTCACGCCATGCTCGGGCAGCCATGTCCGCTGGGCACCGTTCGCCGTCAGGAGGGAATCTGCCCGCTGGAATCCGATCTCGTTGCCGCGCACGCGGACAGAGCCGTCCGCAAACCAGTCCGGATGCCAGTAGCCCGAATAGAAGGGCAGACCGATGGAGATCTTTTCTGGCGGGACGCCCTGCTCGAGCGCATAGTCCAGCATGGCCCTCATCCACGGCAGGCCCGCGATCGGCCCGGGCGCCGTCGGACCACCGTGCTGCGCGTAGGTCATGAGGGAGATGAAGTCTCCCGCCTCGGCCAGGGCTTTCATGTCGAAATTTCCCCGCCAGTTCTCCTGCATGTAGCGAGAGAACCCGCGCTCGCCAGCTGCATCGTTCGTTGGCACGACCGCGACGGACGCCGTCATTCCGTTGGCGTGCAACGCCTTGGCGGCGCGCTGGAAGTAGGCGGTAAAGCGGTCCTTGTAGCGGTAGTCGACGTTCTCATAGTCGAATTGCCAACCCCAGAACCCGTGCTCGAGGCCCTCGGCCACCATGAAATCGATGGCCCGCTCCTGGGCCTGGACATCATCGAGCAGGGCATGGATGATGTCCTGGTTGAACCCGGGATTCATGATGAGGGGCATGAGACGCGTTCCCGTGGCGCGGGCCTCCTCGAGGAGGCGCGGCGGCACGCCGCCGCGCACATTGCCAAGGGAGTCCACCCCGTATACCTGCGGGGAAATGACGTCGATCGAGGAGGCCCGCGCCAGGAACTCCCCGGACCCGCGACGCGCTCCGCTTCCGCCATAAACGATGACTTCCTGCGCTTGGGCCGCGAAAGGCGCAAACCACAGCAGAATCAATCCACAGCGGAGCAGACGGTGAAACATCGGTTCACCCGAAAATGGCGCGCAGAATGAAGAAGAGGACCGCCGCCACGGCGCCGGCAATCGGGAGCGTAATGATCCAGGAGGTCACGATGCGTCCGATCATTTTCATGTCGATGGCACCGACGCCACGGGCCAGGCCCACGCCCATCACAGCGCCCACGAGGATATGCGTCGTGGAAACCGGCAGGCCGGTACCCGAGGCCAGGACGACCGTCGAGGCTGCCGCGAGTTCGGCGCAGAACCCGCGGGTGGGCGTCAGCTCCGTGATGCGCTTGCCGATGGTCATCATCACGCGGTAGCCCATGGTCACCAGACCGATCACGATACCGAAGCCTCCAACGAGCAGGATCGACAGCGGAAGCGCCGATTTCTGGAGGATCGCCCCCCCACTCTCGACAATGCTCACCACAGCCGCCAGCGGTCCGATGCCGTTGGCCACGTCGTTCGATCCATGGGCAAAGGCCATGGCACAGGCAGTGAATATCATCATCGGAGCGAAGACCTTCTCGACGGAAGCAAAGCGGAAATCCTTCTCGGCCTCCAGATCCCGTTTGGCGCGCCGCAACAGCATGCCCCCCACAAGAGCCGTCAGCACCCCGATGGCCACCGAGATCAGCGTCCCCATCAAGGTCGAGATATTGATGTCGATGTGCGAGAGGCCCTTCGTGATCGTGACCAGGGAAATGATGAACCCGACCAGGAAGATGTACGCTGGACCCCACTTTCGGGCTGCCTCGAAGGGATCCGGCGTGTTCAGAATGAGCTTGCGGACCGAAAGCATGAAGAGGAAAGCCAACAAGCCCCCGACGGCCGGCGAAATGATCCAGCTGGCCACGATGGAGCCGATCTGGTCCCACTGGACGCTCTCGGCGCCAATACCCACCAACCCGAAACCGACCAGCGCCCCGATGATGGAGTGCGTTGTGGAGACGGGCCAGCCCTTGGCCGAAGCAATCATGAGCCAGAAGCCCGCCGACAGCAGCGCGGCCAGCATCCCGTATACCAGGTATTCGGGGTTCGCCTCCAAGCCGGCCGGGTCGATGATGCCTTTGCGGATGGTGCTGGTCACGGAACCGCCAGCAAGAACCGCCCCGGCAAATTCGAATACGGCGGCGATGATGATGGCCTGTTTGACCGTCAGCGCTCCGGCGCCGACACTCGTGCCCATGGCGTTGGCGAGGTCGTTGGCGCCGACGCCCCACGTCATGTAGAGCCCGGCGACGAGGGCCAGTCCGATGAACCAGGGACCGTAGGTGACAATGATTTCCATGGATTCCGGCGTAAAGTGGGTAGAGGGAGGCTCAGCGGGTGTCGATCATGAGCTGCAGGCGCTCGCCCACGGCTTCTGCGTTGTCGGCCGTGTCGCCGATCCATTCGATGAGCCGGTGCCAAAAAATGACGGAGACCGGCTTGATGGCATCCTCGTGCCGGAACAGGGCGCGGCTGATGGCCATGCCGCTTTCGTCCGAAGCATGTTCGAGGCGGTTGAGCTCGTCGATCATCTCGGATACGGTCTGCGCTTCAGGTCCTGAGAAGCCGGTTTCCAGCAACTCGTCCAGTTCCTCGATGATGGTAGCGGCGTATCGGCACACCGCAAGGCAGTCCTGCACGAACGGCATCAGATGATCCCGGAGACAATCGGGCACTTCCATGCGGCGCTCCACCACGAGTCCAGCCACATCCTGGGCCACGTTGGCAATCCTGTCCTGCATGCTGAGCAGTTCGATCAGATCGGCCCGGTTGACCGGCAGCAGGATGGTGCGGGGCAAATGCCGTCGGACTTCCTTCTTGATGACGTCCGCTTCCGCCTCGATGGCAAAAATGCGCTGTTGGATTACTTCCACGTCGTCCTGCCTTTGGTCCATGACGGCCTCGAACAGGGTGGGCAGTTCCTCGGCACTCCTGAGTACCACACGCATGTGACTCTTGAGGAGGCTGAACGGATTGGGTCCGAACAGACGACTGAGAGGATTGGTGGACTTCATGGCAGAATCCTGCAACGATTGATAGGGAAACATGAAAGTAACGGAAGCGGAGGCATCGGACTAATCAAAAAAATGTTATCCTGCGGTCTCCCTTCTCCCACACTTCCCTGCCCCATTCCTGGTCATGCCCACGGTCGAGGATCGGTCCCAACCACGGTCACAGCGCCGCTTCCTGCTGTTCCTCGTCATCATCATGTCCATCCTCTTCCTGTGGATGGTCCGCGCGTTCCTCATCACCATGTTGCTGGGGGCCATCTTCACGGCCATGGCCATGCCGCTGCACCGCGTCGTGCGCCGCTGGGTGGGGGGCGATCCCCGCAGTTCCCTGGCTGCTGCCTTCTCCCTGCTCATCCTGATTGTGGCCGTAGGGCTTCCGATCTTCCTGTTCCTCGGGGTAGTGGCCACGCAGGCACTCGAAATCAGCGAGGCAGCCCGACCGTGGCTTGAAAACCAGATCAACGAAGTGGGCCGGTGGGAGGACCTGGTCTCACGCTTCCCCTTCCTCTCCTACTTCTTCCCCGAAGAAGGCGGTCTGCTGGCCAAGCTGAGCCAGTATGCGTCAGAGGTCGGTCGCTTCCTGGCCGACAGCGTCGTGGACTTCACCCGCGGCACCGCAGCCTTCACGCTCCAGATTTTCGTGCTGCTCTACAGCATGTTCTTCTTCCTCAAGGACGGTCCCACGATCCTGGACCGCATCCTCTACTACATCCCGCTTCCGGAGACCTTCGAGCAGGAACTGGTCAACAAGATCGTGTCTGTTTCCGGTGTGGTCCTCAAAGGGTCCATGGTCATTGGCATGATCCAGGGTGGCCTGGCCGGCCTGGCCTTCCTGGTGGCCGGCATTCCCGGCTGGGCGTTCTGGACAACCGTGATGGTGGTGCTCTCCCTGATTCCTGCCATCGGATCCGCCCTTGTCTGGATTCCCGCGGCCATCTATCTCTTCAGCACCGGCTCCACGGCCGTTGCACTGACCTTCACCCTCTGGTGCGCCGTCGTCGTGGGGACGGTGGACAACTTCCTGCGACCCTGGATCGTCGGTCAGGGGACACGCATGCCGGATCTATTGGTACTCATCTCCACGCTGGGCGGCATTTTCCTTTTCGGCGCCGTGGGCTTCATCCTCGGCCCGGTCATCGCCTCGCTTTTCCTCGGTACGCTGTACATCTACGGCGAGATGTTCTCCGAAAGCCTGGGCGAAAAACCCAAATCCATGCGGGAGGAAGAGATCGAGGAAGCCTTTGCCCGCTTGCCCAAGACCCCCGGCGCGCGCAGTCGAACCTTCTCGCTCATCGGACGGCGCAGGAAGGAACGGGAGAACCGACAGGAAGACGGTGAAACATGACGGCACCTTCGTCCATGCGTCGCTCCAGCGGTACCTCCCTGGGTTGGATGCTCTGGCGGGGTTCGCTCGAACATCATCCCGGAAGAACTCGAAATGCTGGGCACCATCCGGACGTTCGATCCGGAGATGCGGGAAACCCTGCACCGCCGGTTCCGCGAAATCGTGAACCACACGGCCGCCTCGAACGGTGCCGCGGCCGAGATCCAGCTGCCCTACTCGGCCCACTACCCGGTCACGTACAACGATCCCGACCTGACCGAAGCCATGCTGCCCACCCTGCAGCGTGTCGCAGGCACCGAGAACATCAACCTGATCGACGCCGTGACGGGCGCCGAGGATTTCTCCTTCTTTGCCCGGGAAGCCCCGGGGCTGTTCGTTTTCGTGGGTGGCAAACCGCTCGATCTGCCAGCCGAAGTCAATGTCTCCCATCATACGCCGGACTTCTATATCGATGAGTCCGGCATGAAGACCGGCGTCAGGACCTACGTCAACCTGGCGCTGGACTACATGAACAACGCCTCCCGTCAATGAAGCCAACCACCCCCATGAACCGCTTCCCTTTCCTGCTTCTGTTCGCAGCGCTCGTCCTTTCGGCCTGTCAATCCGACAACCCGGCCAATGAACACGCCGACCAGCGCGCCGCCGACCGACCTTATGTGGAATACCTGAATCCGGCGGACCAGGAAGAACCCGGGCCGTTCTCGGATGCTGTCCGCGTGGGCAATCTGCTCTTCCTCTCCGGCAAGATCGGCATCCTCCCCGGCACGCGAACGCTGGCCGAAGGAGGTATCCAGGGAGAAGCCCGGCAGACGATGGACAACATCCAGGCCACGCTCGAGCGCTGGGGGTCGTCGCTGGATCGGGTCGTCAAGTGCACCGTCATGATTGAAGACATCGCCGAGTGGGGAGCCTTCAATGAGGTGTATGTCGAGTATTTCCCCGATCACAAACCTGCTCGCAGCGCCTTCGGAGCCGACGGACTGGCCCTGGGCGCCGCCGTTGAGGTCGAATGCATCGCTACCGTGGACTGATCCTGGGCCTGCTGGCGTTACTGCGGGCCGAAAACTGACACATCAACCTTCATTCGGTCGGGATTTTTTACATTCGGGAATTCATTTTCCGATTGTGCCGTGTCCCGACCGCTTCCCTTCCTGCTCCTGCTGGTGCTCGTGTTGCCTGCATACGCCCAGCACGCCTCCTTCGACGATCACCAGTTCCGCAGCGATCGGCCTGTGGCCATCCAGCGGCTGACCGGTCCAATCAACCTCGATGGCCGGGTGGACGAACCCGCCTGGGAGGCCATCACGCCGATTCCGTGGCACGTCTACGGCCCATCCTACGGGGCCCCGGCCACACAGGAAACCGAATTCCGGGTGGCATACGACGATGCCTACATCTACTTCTCGTGCCGCTGCTGGGACACCGAGGCGGACGCCATCCAGACCACGACCTACAAACGGGATGCCTGGGATGCGAACTACGACCAGATGGCCATCGGGCTGGACACGTTCAATGACAAGGAGAACAGCCTCCTTTTCATCCTCACGGCAGCCGGCGTGCGGGTGGACGTGGCCATCTTCGACGACGCGCAGGGCGATGCCCCGTTCAACATGTCCTGGAACGCGTTCTGGGACGGGGAAACGACCATCACGGATGACGGCTGGTTTGCCGAGGTGCGGATTCCCCTCTCCTCGATCCGATTCAACACCGTTGGCGACGAGTCCACGATGGGCCTCATGCTCTACCGCTATTTCGGCCGCAGCGGGGAGCACCATTCCTATCCCGAACGCCCCCAGGACTGGGGGTTCTGGAGCTTCGTCAAACCGTCCCGCAGTCAGGAGATTGTCTTCAAGGGTATCGAGTCCACCCGCCCGGTCTACATCACGCCGTACCTCCTGGCGGGTACGAGCCGGTCGGCCCAACTCAACGATGCCGAGACGGCCTACGAAATCGACAAGGGACCCACGCTGGATGTCGGGCTGGACCTCAAGGTGGGCCTGACCCGCAACCTGACCCTCGACCTGACGGCCAACACGGACTTTGCCCAGGTCGAAGCCGACGACCAGCAGGTCAACCTGACGCGCTTCTCCCTCTTCTTCCCCGAGCAGCGCCTGTTTTTCCAGGAGCGCAAGGCTGCCTTTGAGCTGAACTTCGGCCAGTCGAACCGGCTCTTCTACACCCGGCGCATCGGGATCAACGACGGGGAAATGGTAACCCTGCTCGGCGGAGCGCGGCTCGTGGGACGCATCGGGCGATGGGATGTGGGTGCGCTCACGATGCAATCCGCCCGCCAGGACGACCTGCCGAGCGAGAACTTCGGGGTCCTGCGTCTGCGGCGACAGGTCATAAACAGCAATTCGTACGCCGGCGCCATCATGACGTCGCGCCTCGATGAGGACGGTGGGGAGAACATCGGATTGGGCGCCGACGGGATCTTCCGGCTGCGCGGAGAGGACTACCTGACCCTTGCCGCCGTCCACACGTTCGACGAAGAAACCGAGGCGGGACTGGACGCCACCCGACTGCGCGCGCACCTCCGGCGCGAAAAACTGGACGGGCTGACCTACGACCTGGAGTTCAACCGGGCCGGCAAGGACTATCGACCCGACCTGGGTTTCGAGCAGCGGGATGACTACTCCCAGGTCGGCATCGGCCTCGGATTCGGCCGGGTCGGTGCCGATGGTCGCCGCTTCAAACGCTTCCAGAGCGCACTAACCTCGGACGCGTATGTGACCAACGGGACCGGAAGGCTCCAGACCCGCGAGACCATGGGAATGGTGGAAGCGCTAAGCTGGAAAGACGCCAAGACCACGGCCAAGGCCACCTGGTTCGTCGAGAACCTTGAGGAGTCCTTCGACCTGTCCGACGACATCGAGATTGCCACGGGGCGGTACTCCTTCATCGAGACCGAACTCGGCTTCGAAACCTGGACCACCAAGCCTGCCATAGCCACGAGCGCCATCATCGCCGGCACGTTCTTCGACGGCAGCCGCATCTCGCTGCGCACCACGCCCAAGTGGAACATGTCCAAGGTGGTCGAGCTGTCCGGAACGTACCAGTACGATCGCATCACGTTCGACGACCGGGATTTGACGTTCAACGCCCACACGGCCCGCCTCAAGGTCGGCCTGACCTTCAGCCGCAGCCTGTCCCTCTCCAGCTTTGTGCAGTACAGCTCGGACGCGGACCTGGCCCTGGGCAACTTCCGCTTGCGCTACAACCCGCGGGAAGGCAATGACCTCTTCATCGTGTTCAACGAAGGCCTCAACCTGGACCGGTTCGACCGTACCCCCGTGCCGCCGTATGTGAACGCGCGCACGCTGGTCATGAAGTACAGCTACACCTTCCAGCGCTGATGCGCCTTGCGATGCTGCGCCCGGTGGGGTAAATAGGGCGATCCGTTTTCCCGCGTCCACCACAGAACCGACCAGTCCCAAGCCATGAACCGATCCTCGACGAGCGCCCGACTTTCGGTGATGATGTTCCTGCAGTTCTTCGTCTGGGGCGCCTGGTACGTCACGGTCGGCATCTTCATGGGAGAGAAAGGGATGGGGGACATCTCCCATTGGGCCTACACGGTCGGCCCGCTGGCCGCCGTGATATCGCCCTTCTTCCTGGGCATGATTGCCGACCGCTATTTCGACGTGGAGAAGGTACTCGGCGTCATGCATCTGCTCGGTGGTGCGGCCATCCTCGCGGCACCCTTCAACAGCGGTTCGCCCACCCTCTTCATCGTGCTGCTGGCGGTGCACATGCTCTGCTACATGCCCACGATCGGGCTGACCAACACGCTGGCCTTCCACAACATCACCGACCAGGAAAAGCAGTTCCCCCTGATCCGCGTCTTCGGCACCCTGGGCTGGATTGCAGCCGGAGTCCTGGTCAGCCTTGGCCTCAAGGCCGAAACCACGGCCATCCCGTTCTACGTGGCCGGAGGCGCTTCCCTCGCCATGGGCCTGTTCAGCTTCACGCTGCCCCACACCCCGCCGCCGGCCGCCGGCTCGGGCGCTGTGACGGCCCGCGAAATCCTGGGACTCGACGCGCTCAAGCAGCTCAGCAGCCGCTCCTTCAACGTCTTCATCCTCTCCTCCTTCCTGATCTGCATTCCGCTGGCCACGTACTACAACTTCGCGCCCATCTATGCCAACGATGTCGGGCTCGAGAATGTGGCCTTCAAGATGTCCTTCGGGCAGATGTCCGAGGTCCTGTTCATGGTCCTCATGCCCTTCTTCTTCCGCCGCCTGGGCGTGAAGTGGATGCTGGTGGTCGGCATGGGAGCATGGGTGCTTCGCTACGCGCTCTTTGCCCTTGCCGCACCCGAAGGCGTGGTCTGGATGATTATGACCGGTATCATCCTGCACGGCATCTGCTATGACTTCTTCTTCGTGACCGGCCAGATCTACGTGGACAAGAAATCCACGGCGGCCATCCGCGGACAGGCCCAGGGCCTCCTGGTGCTCATTACGCTCGGGCTCGGCATGCTGATCGGCGCTCAGGTCTCGGGATGGCTCAACAACGCTTTCAAGGACGGTGCCGAGGTGCTTTCGGCCGCCGCCTGGCAATCCTTCTGGTGGGTCCCGGCCGCATTTGCCGCGGCCATCATGCTCTTCTTCATGCTCGCTTTCAAGGACGAAGTAGACCGAACCAACGTGTGAACCCCATGCAACGACGTGACTTCATGAAAACAGGGGCCATGACGGCCGCCGGACTGGCCCTCTTTCCGGCTGCCTGCGCCTCCGCCGACAAGGGAGCAGACATGACGGGCGAACCCCTCTTCCGCCTTTCCCTGGCCCAGTGGTCCCTTCATCAGGCCCTGTGGGACAAGGAGTTGACGAACCTGGAGTTCCCGGTCGTCACCAAACAGACCTGGGGCATCGACGCCGTCGAGTACGTCAACTCCTTCATGAAGGAGGAAAGCCGGGACCCGGCCTACGTTGCCGAGCTCAAGCGCATCACCGAGAGCGAAGGCATCCGCAACGTGCTCATCATGTGCGATGGCGAGGGCCGTCTGGGCGATCCGGACGATGCCGCCCGCACGCTGGCGGTCGAGAACCATTACCGCTGGATCGAGATTGCCCGCGAGCTGGGCTGCCACTCCATCCGCGTCAATGCCGCCTCCGAAGGCGACTGGAATACCCAGCGGGACCTGGCCGCCGATGGTCTGGCCCGCCTGACATCCTTTGGCGCCGAAGCCGGCATCAACGTCATTGTCGAGAACCACGGCGGCATCTCCTCGAACGGCGCCTGGCTGGCCGAGGTGATGCGCACGGTGAATCATCCCATGTGTGGCACGCTGCCGGACTTCGGCAACTTCAACATGGGTGAGGAGAATGGCGGCTGGTACGATATCTACCAGGGCGTGACCGAGCTCATGCCCTTTGCCAAGGCCGTTTCGGCCAAGAGCCACAACTTTGACGCCCAAGGCAACGAGCGCGACAAGGATTACATGCGCCTGATGCGCATCGTGCTCGACGCGGGCTACCGCGGCCATGTCGGCATCGAGTACGAAGGACGCGAAATAAGCGAGCGCGACGGCATCACGGCCACGCAGGAACTGCTCCTTCGCTGCCGCGAAGCCCTGACCCCCGAATATTCCTGAACCCCACCCCGCATTCCACCCCCATGAAATTCCTTCCTCTCCTGTTCCTGGCCCTCTTACTTATCGCCTGCCAGCCGGCGGCCGAAGAAGCCCCGATGACCGATGACGCAGGCTCCGAGTGGATCTCCCTGTTCGACGGCCAGACGTTCGACCACTGGCGCGGCTACAAGCAGGAAGCCATGCCCGAAGGCTGGATCGTAGACGACGGTGCCATGTACGCATCCACACCGGCCGGTGGCATGGACATCGTGACCCGCGAGACGTTCACCGACTTTGATTTCGAGTTCGAGTGGAAGGTGGAGGAAGGCGGCAACTCCGGTGTGATGTGGCACGTCGATGAGGCGGCGGGCGACTATCCCTGGATGACCGGCCCCGAGTACCAGCTTCTCGACGACGCGGCCTTCAATGACGGCCAGATCGGCAAGAACAGCGCCGCCTCCAACTACGACGTACAGGCCCCGTCCGAAGCCGTGACCAAGCCCGCCATGGAGTGGAACCAGGCCCGCATCGTGGTGCAGGGTGCGCACGTCGAGCACTGGCTCAACGGCGTCAAGGTGGTCGAATACGAGAAAGGCAGCGAAGCCCACATGGCCGCCGTCGCCGAATCGAAATGGACCGGCTATGCCACCTACGGCACCACCTCGACCGGCCACATCGCCATCCAGGGCGACCATGGCGCCGTCTGGTTCAAGAACCTGCGCATCAAGCGCCTCGACTGACCTTACTGATCTTCAAGGGTCCTGTCTG
>JAQCDI010000333.1 GCA_027620595.1 Bacteroidota bacterium
CGCGACGCCCTTGTCACACTGCTGATGCAGCTGGAACGCTGGGCAGATGCCGCCGCCGAAAACCAGCTTCTCCGCAAACAACAGCCCGGGGATACACGACTCCTCGAGCGGCAGGCATATATCGACAGCCGGCTGAGCAATGACGGCTGATGCCCCGAACCAAAACGGGCGCAAGGCGGTAGCACCACCCGAACGCCAACGACCTTCCGTGTCCGTGAACCGCTTCCTGCTTCTATTCCTTCTCGTGCTGGCTGGCTGCGGCGCTTCCGATGGTCCCCAGCGCACCGAGCCCGCCAGTTTCGGACCCGAGTACGCGGCCTGGGGCGACGAAGCCACCTACGTCGGTATCGAAGCGTGCCAGTCCTGCCACACGCCGCAGTACGACGACTTCATCCGCTCCCAGATGGGTCGGTCCTGGCGTCACGCCCAGCGCTCGCAGTCGGACGCTCGGTGGGACAGCATTTCGCCGCTCTATTCGGACTACGACGACCTCTGGTATCAGCCCTATGCGGTGGGGGAGGACCTGTTCGTCAAGGAATACCGGCTTGCAGGCCGGGATACCACGCACCTGCGCGTCGAGCAGATCGACTTCATCGTCGGCTCTGGCCAGCATACGAACTCGCACATCTACTCCGAGAACGGGTATCTGTATCAGATTCCGGTCACCTGGTATGCGCAGGACGCCAAGTGGGGCCTGGCGCCCAAGTTCCAGAAGTCGGGCAACAACTACCGCTTCGGCCGGGTGATCACGGACGAATGCATGGCCTGCCACAACGCGCAGCCCGTATTCGTGCCCGGATCGGAGAACCGATTCGAGAGCGTTCCGCTGGGGATCAACTGCGAGAAATGCCACGGCCCGGGTAGCGTCCACATTGCCGAGAAGCAGGCGGGCATCATCGTCGACATCACGAAGGAGATCGATTTCTCCATCGTGAATCCCGGCAAGCTGACGCCCGAGCGCGAAATGGATGTCTGCCAGCGCTGCCACATGCAGGGCGCCTCGGTCTTCGAAGGGGGAGACGCACCGCTCGACTGGCGGCCCGGCAAGCCCCTGGCGGCCCACCAGAACGTCTTCTGGCCGCGCCAGCCTGACTCACTAACCCATTTCATCATGGCCTCCCATCCGGACCGCCTGGCCCAGAGCGCCTGCTTCCGGGCCTCGTGGGAAGAGGAGTTTTCGGGCGAACCGATGACCTGCCTGACGTGCCATGACCCGCACAAACCGATTGAGGAGACGCGCGAGAAGGTCAACGGCACCTGCCAGAACTGCCATTCGGGGCGACCCGGGGATGCGTCGGCCCTGATGTGCACGGAGCCTACGGTGGTGACCGGGACCAACAAGGCCACGTGTGCCTCCTGTCACATGCCCCAGTCCGGTTCGACCGACATCCCGAACATCCGCATTACGGACCATTTCATCCGTGTGCCCGAGCGACTGTCACCGCAGGAGGTGGAAGACCAGACGCGGTTCATCCGTCTGGCCTCCTTTATGGACCGCAATCCCCACCCGCGCCAACGCGCCGACGGCTTCCTGACGTACTTCGAACAGTTTACCGACCGGCCCGGCATGCTGGATTCGGCCGCCGTCTACCTGCGTGAGGCGCAGCGTCGAGCGGACGCTGCCCCTTCGAGCCTGGATGCCACGGAGCGGCAGCGCCTCTTGCAGTCGTGGATCCGGTTGTGGCACCTCTCCGACGATCATGCCGCCATCCGGCGGGCCGTACAACTGTCCGGATTCGAGGCGCCGGAGGACGCATGGACGTTCTACCGCATAGGGGAGGCCTTTGCGTCCATTTCCGACTTCAATGCCGCCGTGCGCTGGTATCAGGAGGCTGTGCGCCTGGGGCCGGATCATCTCCGGTTCATGGACAAGCTCGGCGTTGCGCTGACCCAGGCCGGACGTGCGTCTGAGGCGGCGGCTGTGTTCGACCGGCTCATCGCGGCCAACCCCAAGTTCGAGGCGGGATGGAACAACCGGGGCTTCCTGTTCCTTTTGCAGGGAGACCTCGAGCGGGCCGAATCGGACTTCCGGGCAGCGCTGAAGCTCGACCCGGCACTTGAACAGGCCCAGGCCAACCTGGCATCCATCCTGATCAACACGGGTCGGCCCGAAGAGGCCCGCCCCCTGGTGGATGACCTCGTGGAGCGGCATCCGCAGAACCCCGAATACCGCCAGGTCCAGGGCTACCTGGCAGGGCAGTGACGCCCCACCCGCCCCGCACGTGAAGGAAATGTGGGGGAACGGTGGCGGTTCGGTTAATTGTTGGGGAGGGGCAGGAAATACGCCCTGGAGTCGGGCAATAAAGAGGGCATCCGGCGGGTTTACGGTGTAACGATTGCGTGTGGCTTCCGTAACGAAGCCATCGGTCGATAACAACGACTGGATGCCTCCTCTGGTGAATTGATGTGTGGCTACAGCTTTACCGCTCCCGGAGACATCTGAGACAACCCGTGTGGAAGTAGTGCACCACACGGGTTGTTGTTTTTTTGGGGGTCGGGGATTCCCTCCCTCAGCGCAGGG
>JAQCDI010000334.1 GCA_027620595.1 Bacteroidota bacterium
AATCCGGCTCGGGCAAGACCACACTGGGCCGTGCCATCCTCCGTCTGGTCGATCCGGCTCAGGGTGGCATCCACTTTGAAGGCGAGGACATTACTCGCCTGCAGCGCAAGGATCTCAAACGTTACCGCACCCGCGTCCAGGTCATCTTCCAGGATCCGTTCGGCAGCCTGAATCCGCGCATGTCGGTGGGTGATACCCTTGCCGAGGCCGCGGAGCTCGTCGAATCGAAAGGAGCGATAACGGCGCGGGTCGCGGAGCTGCTGGACCTGGTCGGGCTGCCCCGGGACGCGGCGAGCCGCTATCCCCATGAGTTCTCAGGCGGGCAGCGCCAGCGCATCGGGATAGCTCGCGCGCTGGCCGTTCGACCGGAAATGATCATTGCCGACGAGCCTGTCTCGGCGCTCGATGTGTCCATCCAGGCGCAGATCGTGAACCTGCTGCAGGATCTGCAGGGCGAACTCGGCCTTACGATGCTCTTCATTGCCCACGACCTGGCCGTGGTCCGCCACATCTCGGATCGGATCGGGGTGATGTACCTGGGGCGTCTCATGGAAGTGGGCCCGGCGGATGCTGTCGTCGCTTCGCCGTCCCACCCCTACACCCGGGCCCTGCTTTCAGCCGTCCCGGTACCCGACCCCGCCCGTCAGGTGCAGCGCCAGATCCTGGAAGGCGATCTGCCGAGCCCCATCCATCCCCCGTCCGGCTGTGTATTCCGGACGCGGTGTCCGCAGGCGGATCCCGGCTGCGCGGCCGCCATCCCGGACCTTGTTCCGATCGCGGAAGACCGGGTGTGCGCCTGTCTGCAGGTCAACGGACCAGCGGCGTGACCGGCTGCACGGCGCGCTCCAGCTTCAGCCCCACACGGTGGATGATGCCGCTGAGCTCCTTCCTGGTGTAGTCGTCGATCAGGCGACCCGGCGGCCGGATGTACTGGGTGTCGATGATGCCGCGCTGCTGATAGACGAACTTGCGATAGGCCAGACCGATCTTGGGCTGGAATTCGTACCGGATCAGCGGCAGGTACCGATCAAAGATGCCGGCGGCCGCGTCCTCATCCCCGGCCCGGAAGGCGTTGTAAATGCCGACGAGCACCTCGGGGAAGGCGAACCCGGTCATGATGCCGTTGGCGCCGCGCTGGAGCTCCTCGAGGAAATACTCGCCGCCGAGGCCGCCGAAGATCCCGAACCCGGCATTGGCCTTGGCGCGGATCTGGGTGAGCTTGTCCAGCACCGGGACTTCCTCGAGCTTGATGTAATTCACGTTGTCGATTTCGTTGGCCATGCGCACGATCAGACCCGGTGACAGGATGGTCCCGAAGGACTCCGGGAAATCATGGATGATCACAGGGATGTCCACGGCCGCCGCCACCCCGCCGTAGTGGGCAAACAGGGCGTCATCGTTCTGTATGTCGAGGGGCGCCACGAACACGGCGTCGGCACCCAACTCCTGTGCTTCGCGGGCCTGCTCGATGGCGCCTGCCGTGCCGAAGGCCCGCACGCCCACCCAGGTTGGGATAGCACCCGCCGCCTGCTCCACCGTAGCCCGCACGATGAGCTGCCGCTCCGATTCCGCCATCTTGTGGGCCTCCCCCATGAAGCCGAGGATGGACACGCCGTGCACGCCTGCCTCCAGTTCGAAGTCGATCATGCGCCGCATGCTGGTTTCGTCCACCGAACCGTCAGAATGGAAAGGTGTGGGCAGAATGGGAAGAACGCCTTGGAAACTCATGCCTTGTGGGGTTTGATGTGTGCTGGGAAGCCTATTCAGGGCCTTATGTGGTGATATATTACTGATATATCAGTTCGCAGTCAGCGTGAAATCAGACCGAGGGCCCGACAAACCGGCCGATACCGGGGCGTCCGGTCACGGCGCCTCCGGTAAAGACACGGTGGCCGCGGACCCATGTCTCACAGACCTGTCCGGTGATCTCCATGCCGGCATAGGGAGTCACACCGACATCGTAATGCAGGTCCTCGTCCGCTACAGTCCACCAAGTGGTGGGATGGAAGATCACGAAATCGGCATCGGCGCCGACAGCCAGTCGGCCCTTCTGTCCGAAACCGAATACATCCGCGGGACCGGAACAGACCAGTTCCAGGAATCGGTCGAGCCCGATCCGACCCGAGGCCACGCCGGCACTGAACAGCAGGGGTCCGAGGGTCTCGGCGCCGGGAATTCCGGCCCAGGCATCGAAGATGTTGGGGGTCTCCTTGCGGTAGAGCTGATAAGGGGAGTGGTCGCTGGTCACGATGTCGATCCGTCCATCGGCCAGACGCTCCCACAGTCCGGCCACATCCTGGGCCGTGCGCAGCGGTGGATTGCACTTGGCACGTCCTCCCTGTGTGGCCAGTGCGTCCTGGGTCAGGAGCAGGTACTGCAGGCACGTCTCCCCGGTGGCCCGGACGCCTTGGTGGTCCCGGTTCCAGTTGATCAGATCGAACGTCCGCGGCACGGTGCCATGCACCATGTGCAGGTGGGCGCCGGTCCAGTGCGCGAATTCGAGCAGACGCCCGG
>JAQCDI010000335.1 GCA_027620595.1 Bacteroidota bacterium
GGGCGTTCCGCTGCGTGCTTTTAGCGCTGTCCGGACTTCCTCTTTTCCTGTCCGGATGTCGCGGGGTATCCCCCGGGAACGAGTCCTATGTGGATATCCGTTGTTTGTGTAGGAAAGGAAGAAAAAACAACTGGTTAGAACATGTCTAAAGCAGTCATCCGGGAAATCGAGATTGGTCCCGGTAAAGTCGTCTCCCTCGAAACGGGTCGCCTGGCCAAGCAGGCCAATGGTGCCGTAGTGGCTCGCATGGGAGACACGATGGTTCTCTGCACTGCCGTACTGGCTACGGAAGTTCGTGAAGGACAGAACTTTTTCCCCCTGACGGTAGACTACCGTGAGAAATTCTCCGCCGGTGGCAAGATCCCTGGCGGTTTCATCAAACGTGAAGGCCGGTCCACCGACAAGGAGACCCTGTCTTCCCGCCTCATTGACCGCGCGCTGCGGCCTCTGTTCGGCGACAACTTCTTCAATGAAGTCCAGATCATTTGCTCCGTCATCTCCGCTGATGCTGAAAACGATGGCGACGTCATTGCGGGTGTTGGCGCTTCTGCGGCGCTTGCCCTGGCTGGCGCACCCTGCGACGGCCCGATTGCCGAAGTGCGCGTGGGTCGCGTAGACGGAGCGTTCATCATCAACCCCACGATTTCCGAGCTCGCAGGTTCTGACATGAACCTGATCGTGGCAGGAAAGTCGGATGCCATCGTGATGGTGGAAGGGGAGTTGAAAGAAGTCTCCGAAGAAGAGATGCTGGAAGCACTCGAATTCGGCCACGCAGCCATCAAGAAACTCGTCCAGGGTCAGAAGGACCTCGTCGCGGATGCAGGTGGCGCCAAGACGTTTGAATACCAGGCGGTCGGTCTCCCCGATGGCGTGGTGGAAGCGGTTCGCAGCTACGCCGCGAATACGCTGGAAGAGCATATTCTGAAGCCTTACTCGAAAGAGACGTTCTACGGCGGCATTTCTGACATAAAGAAGGATGTGGTAGCCCATTTCCTCGGTGAAGGGGAGGACGAGAAGGACGCCACCGAACAGGGTTGGACGAAAGGACACATCAAGGAAGCTGTTGGCAAGGTCGAATCCGATGTCATGCGTGAACTCATCATGCGTGATGGTCGTCGCATTGATGGTCGTGGTCTCACGGACGTCCGCGACATCTGGACCGAAGTCGGCTACCTTCCGCGCGTGCACGGTTCGGCCATCTTCACACGTGGCGAAACGCAGGTCATGTCCAGCGTAACCCTCGGCACGGGCAAGGATGTCCAGCCTGTCGACCAGATCTTCGATACGACGGACAAGCCTTTCTTCCTGCACTACGCTTTCCCGCCGTTCTCGGTCGGTGAGGCACGTTTCCTGCGCGGCCCCGGCCGTCGCGAAATCGGGCACGGCATGCTGGCTGAGCGCGCCCTCCAGTACGTCATCCCTGGTCAGGACGAATTCCCCTACACGATCCGTATCAACGCGGAAGTGCTGGAATCGAACGGTTCGTCTTCCATGGGCAGTGTCTGCTCTGGTTCGATGGCCCTCATGGATGCTGGTGTGCCGATCAAGAAGGCCGTTTCCGGCATCGCCATGGGACTGATCAGCGACGGCAAGCGCACGGCCATCCTGAGCGATATCCTGGGTACGGAAGATCACCTCGGTGACATGGACTTCAAGCTCTGTGGAACGCGGGATGGCATCACGGCCTGCCAGATGGACATCAAGATCGCAGGCCTCAGCCACGACATCATGTCCAAGGCCTTGCATCAGGCCAAGGAAGGACGCCTGCATATCCTCGACAAGATGGAAGAATCCATCGAGGAAGCCCGTCTGGATCTTTCGCCTTACGCGCCGCGCCTGACGCAGATCACGATTGATTCCAGCTTCATTGGAGCCGTGATCGGCCCCGGTGGAAAAATCATCCAGGGTATCCAGCGTGAGACCAACACCTCCATCGAGATCCGCGAGGAAGAGGGTGTGGGAATCGTTGTCATCGCCGCAACCAACGGCGACGACGCCATGGCCGCGCTCGAGATCATTAAGGGCATCGTAACTGTACCCGAGGAAGGAACGGATTACGATGGAACCGTTCGCAAGATCATCGAGAACATGGGCGCAGTAGTTGAGATCCTTCCAGGAAAGGAAGGCCTTCTGCATGTGTCCGAGCTGGATTACGGATTCGTGCAGAATGTATCCGATTACCTCCAGGTTGGTGACAAGGTCAAGGTGAAGCTGATCGAAGTCCGCGACGACGGCAAGCTGCGCTTCAGCCGCAAGCCTTTCCTCGAGAAGCCGGAAGGCTACGAGGAGAGACCGCGAGAGCGCCGCGGCGGCGGTGGAGGCCGTGACGGTGGTCGCGATGGCGGCCGTGGTCGTCGTGATGGCGGCCGTGACGGTGGCCGAGGTGGCCGTGACGGTGGTCGCGATGGGGGTCGGGGTCGTCGTGATGACGACCGGGACCGCAGCCGCGACAACGATCGCGACTGATCCGATTTCGCGCATTATGAATAGCGGCGGGCGCAAGGCC
>JAQCDI010000028.1 GCA_027620595.1 Bacteroidota bacterium
GCGGAGCCGCCGGCCTGGGCATCGAAACGGCCCTCGGCGATACGCTGACCCTGAAGGATCGCCTGACCCATCATACCGTGACGGGGCTATCCACGGTCGAGGCGGCTGCCATGCACCACGAGCAGTTGACAGCGGAGTTCGGAGCCTATTTCGATCGGGCCCTGTCCGATCCACCGGGTGATTTTGCGGCCTATGTGGTACGACGGGATTCACCGGGCCGCCGGGTGGATCTGTTGGTCGATCACCTGGAACGTCTGGGCATCCGCTATGCCGCGGCGGCGCGGAACGCCCGGGTTGCGGGCATGGACTACCGCACCGGAAATCCGGGTCGCTTCGACGTGGAAGAGGGGGATCTGGTCATCCCGGCCGCCCAACCCCGGGCCGTGTTGACCCGGGTGCTGTTCGATCCCCAAGTGGTCCTGAGCGATTCGTTGACCTACGATATCACGGCCTGGGCGTTGCCGTATGTCTATGACCTGCATGCGGTTGCGTCGAACGACGCCATCGACATCCGGGACTGGGTGCCGGCTTCGGTCGGCGGCGTCGAGGCGTCCGATGGCGTGCCCTACGCGAGGGTGGCGGCCTGGGACGATGCAGGGGATGCCGCCTTCATGGCCGCGCTCATGAAGGCCGGAATCATCGTGCGCCGCAACGACGAACCGTTCCGGGTGGGTGAGCAGTCCTTCGAGCGCGGCAGCATCATCATCACGCGCCGCAACAACGAGCGCCTCGGAGCGCGATTCGCCGAAACCCTGGAGCGATTGGCCCGCGAACATCATCAGGTATTGACGCCGTTGGCCACGGGGTTCGTCGATGCCGGCAAGGATCTGGGATCGTCCAGCGTACGCGCCGTGCGGCCGGTCCGTGTGGGCATGCCCTTCGGCTCGCCGCTCTCCTCGCTCGGCATCGGGGAGGTGTGGCACTGGTTCGACCAGGTGATCGAGTATCCCCTGACCCGCTTTCCGGCCGAGCGGTTTGCCTCGCTCGACCTGTCCGAATTCGATGTGATCGTCCTGCCAAGCGGGTCCTACGGCTCCGTCCTCGGCACGGAAGGATGGAAACGGGTGCAGGACTGGGTGCGGGGTGGTGGCCGGCTCGTGGCCATTGAAAGTGCGGCCTCCTGGCTGGCTTCCCAGGAAGGCGCCAGCCTGAAACTGACGCGGGACGAGCCCGAGGCCGACACGCTGCGCGAGCGGCGCATCCGGGAGCAGCGCTGGGCGGACCGCAACCGGGATCGGGCGCCGGAGGACAATCCGGGCGCCATCTACCGGGTAAAGGTGGACGAAACCCACCCGCTGGGCTTCGGGCTGGCCGAGGAGACGTTTGTCCTCCGGCGCCGGGGCGATGAGCCGGCCCTGATGACCGGCAACGGGGATTGGAACGTGGGCGTTGTCGCCGAGGATGGCCGCATGAGCGGTCATACCGGATTCCGCGCAAAGGAGCGGATCGAGGGCTCCCTGGCCTTCGGGGTCCAGGGCATGGGCCGCGGCGAAATCGTCTACCTTTTGGACAACCCGCTCATCCGGGGGTTCTGGGTCTCAGGACACCTGCTCTTTGCCAATGCCGTCTTCATGGCGGGCCAATGATGCGCGGGGCGCGGTGATCGACCGACGGGAGAGCAGGACCGGAGGAAAGGGTTCACCCGGAATACGGGCGGTCACGGCGCGGCGGCCATCAACAAGGCGTAGGCCATGGCCAGCATGTCGGCCATGACGATGCCGGCGGCGCCGACGGGGGCCACGAGCCAGAACACCACGGGAGCCGGCAGACCGATTTTTCGATCGCCGCGGCGTTTGCGCTTCGGTTTGGCCTTTTCGGCACGGCGTGCCAGTTTGCTGTCGAGGTCGGTTGCGGCCATGGCCATGGAGGAGACGGGGTTGGGTTCCGCTGTGCGGGCGGCAATATAGGTCAGACGAGCGTGGGGAGGAATGCCTGTCGGCGCTTTGTCTCCCCTACGGATGCGTGGCCATGAGTTTGTGTTCCACCCGGTTGAGGAGCCGGACCAGGTTCTCATGGCCGAGGACTTCCTTGGCTTCGGCCAGCTTGAACCACTTGACCTTCGTGATCTGCTCCGAGGCCTGGGGAACGAATTCCCGATCGGGCGTGGTCATGTGGTACCAATGGGTGGTCTTGACCGTGAACTTCTTCCCGTCCGGGTAGCCGTGGATGGTGTTGTCCAGGAAATGGTGGACGTCGACATGGGCAATACCCAGTTCTTCCATCACCTCCCGTTTGGCGCACGCCTGGATGGTTTCACCGCGTTCCTGCCGACCCTTGGGCATGTCCCACAGGCCCCGGCGCTCAATGAGCAGCACCTTGAGGTGTTTCTTTCCCACCCGGGTCACGATGCCGCCTCCGGCCTGCATTTCCCGGGGGGGCAGGTAGGGCTTGCGGTTCAGGATGGCCGCCTTGGGGATGCTTTCCACGTCGCCACTGAGGGTGGCCGGAATGAGTCGGGCATCCACGACGAAGACGTCGCCGCGGCCATCCTTCTTGGCCAGTTTCAGGCTCCGGTAGAGCCGCGAGGCGGAAAACTGATGGGCCTTGATGCCTCCTTTCATGTCGGCCGGTGGCGCGACATAGAAATAGAGCATCGGGCGGGATCGGAACGTTGCGATGACAGCAGCCGGCAATCGGAAGGAAACAGCCCGCAAATCAGCAAGGGGCGAACCTTGTTCCCCGGCACCGGGTTCTTGCAGCACGGTTCGCCACCCAAAGTTTCCCATGACGCCGTCCGGTACGCTCCACCACCCGCCTCCTGAGGGGCTTCTGCTCATCGGAGGGCGCTCCTCGCGCTTCCTGCCGGACAAGATGCAGGAGACGCTCGACGGAAGGCCGATGTACCGGCATGGAATGGATCTCCTGGCGGAGCGCTGCGACCGGATATGGCTGTCGGCGGGGCAGCGCTTGGTGCAGCCCATGGTGGAGCGCGTGGATTCCGCGCCGGCCGGTGTCCGCGTCGAGATCCTGCAGGATCAGACACCGGATCAGGGCCCGCTTGAAGGCATCCGCGCAGCCATGGCGCGCAGCTCGGCGACGCACCTGCTCGTGCTGGCCGGCGACATGCCCAGGATACAGCCCTCGACGCTGGTGCGTCTGATCGAGGCGCCCGGGGCCGACGTGGTCTGCGCAAGGGATGCTTCTTCCGGCCGTCTTCAACCCCTTTGTGGACGGTGGAGCACCGCCCTCCTGCCCCGACTCGTCGCGGCACTTGAGGCCGGAGACCGGGGGGTAATGCACTTCCTGGCCTCGTGTCAGGTGGTCACGGTGGACGTGCGCTCTGAAGAACTCCTCAATGTGAACCGCCCCTCGGACCTTCCCGGGCACGTATCGTCCTGAGCCCCAACACTTTTTTGTCGGAAAGTGGACCTTGTGGTCCAGATGTAGTAACCTGTAATGACAACTACATCTATCATGGCCCCGGTACGGCCTTTTTGGGCTGAACCAAGGGGTAAGAGGCTCCCATCGTCGCATGAACTACGGTTTTGTGATCAACAATGACGCCTGCATCGGGTGTCATGCGTGCTCGACAGCGTGCAAGAGCGAGAACGAGGTCCCCCTCGGCGTCCAGCGCACCTGGGTCAAGAGCGTCGAGACCGGTCAGTACCCCAACGTGACCCGCTCTTTCCAGGTTACCCGATGCAACCATTGCGCCAATCCCCCCTGCGTGCGGATCTGCCCGGTCACGGCCATGTACCAGCGCGATGACGGGATCGTGGAGTTCGATCCGGATATCTGTATCGGATGCAAGGCTTGCATGCAGGCCTGTCCCTACGATGCCATCTATATCGATCCCGATTCGGGTACGGCGGCGAAGTGCCACTACTGCGCGCACAAGGTGGACCTGGGTCTGGAGCCGGCCTGCGTGGTGGTCTGCCCCGAACACGCCATCCTGGCCGGGGACCTGGACGATCCGACGAGCGAGATTGCCCAGGCCGTGGCCAAGAACAAGGTCACGGTCCGCAAACCCGAGCAGGGCACCGCGCCCAAGCTCTACTACATCGGCGGGGAAGACGTGGCCATGCATCCGACGGCCACGGCGCGTACTCCCGAAACCTTTGCCTGGGCCGACGTGCTTCCCCTGCACGGCAAGGACCATGGCGGTGACGGACATGGCGGAAAGCCGCCGAAATCGGCAGGAAAACGATCGGATTCCGGTTCGCTGCTGCGTGCCGGCGGTCCCCAGGGAGACCCCATGGGTGGACCGATCCAGATCGGAGAAGGCCGCATGGCCGAGCAGATGACCCAGGTGGTCTGGAATGCCCAGCACAAGGTGCCGTGGCATTGGCCCGTACCGGCGTACCTGGTTACCAAGGGGATCGCGGCGGGCATTTTCATGATCCTGGCCCTTCTTGGCCCGGTGGCGGGCATGGCCGTGGAGTCGGTGGACATGCTGGCGGCCTCCTCGGCCTCACTGTTCTTCCTGTTGGCCACGACCGCCCTGCTGGTCTATGACCTCGAACGCCCCGAGCGCTTCCTGCGCATCATCCTTCGGCCGCAGTGGCGCTCCTGGCTGGTTCGCGGTGCGTTCCTGCTGATCGGTTTTTCCGGTCTCGTCTCGCTCTGGTGGGCCGGTGAAGTGGCCGGGTACATGGGATGGTATACGTTCGACACGCCCGACTGGCGCTTCTGGGTCATGGTTCCGGCCATCCCCTTCGGCATTGGAACGGCCATCTACACGGCATTCCTCTTCGGCCAGGCTGAGGGTCGGGACCTGTGGCAAAGTCCGCTGCTTCCCATCCACATGCTGATCCAGTCCGTCATGGGCGGCAGCGCGTTCCTCATGGTGCTTGCCGCTTTCGTCCCGTTCGATGCCAGCGTGCTCTCCCTCATCGAGACCACCTTCCTGGTCAGCGTGGGCGTGGATCTGGCGGTGACGCTGCTCGGCGAATTCGGCATGCCCCACGCGTCGGAGGCCGCCGCCCGGGCTGCCCATCTGATCACGAAAGGCCGGTTTGCCCGCACCTTCTGGATGGTCACCATCGTGCTGGGCCATCTCGTTCCGCTCCTGGCCGGTTTCATCCCCGGCTGGCTGGCCGGCATTCTTGTGCTCGTGGGTCTCTACGCCTTCGAACACGCCTACGTCACTGCTCCGCAGGAACTCCCCAACAGCTAGACCATCATGGCAACCAAGGACACCAACACATCGGATCATCGGGGAGACGGCGCCGGTTTCGGTCTGCCGAAGTTTGCCGATACGACGCGTTCGCCCGAGAAAATCGACATGACCACGGTCATGCACCCGGATGGGCGCATGAGCCAGTATCCCCCTGTGGACAAATGGGAGGACTGGGTGGAATGGGAAGGCAAGCAATGGCCGAGGAAAGTGGCCCGGCACTACACGCTCGTGCCAACGGTATGCTTCAACTGCGAGAGCGCTTGCGGCCTGCTGGCCTACGTGGACCGGGAAACCCTGGACATCAAGAAGTTCGAGGGCAACCCCAAGCATCCGGGTTCGCGCGGACGCAACTGCGCCAAGGGGCCGGCCACGATCAACCAGGTCTACGATCCCGAGCGCATCCTCTATCCACTCAAAAGGGTGGGCAAGCGGGGCGAAGGCAAGTGGAAACGGGTTTCCTGGGATGAGGCACTTGCCGACATCGGGGACCGCATGAATGCTTCCCGCCAGAAGCGGCGGGACGGCATCATGTACCATGTGGGCCGGCCGGGAGAGGACGAGTACACGAACCGCGCCATCCAGGCCTGGGGGGTGGATGGACACAACTCGCACACGAACATCTGTTCGGCCGGGGCGCGAACGGGGTACTATGTCTGGTCTGGTTTCGACCGGCCCAGCCCGGATTATGCCAAGGCCAACGTGATCCTGCTCATCTCGAGCCACCTCGAAACCGGTCACTACTTCAATCCGCATGCCCAGCGGATCATGGAAGCCAAGATGGACGGGGCCAAGCTGATCACGTTTGATCCGCGCCTGTCCAACACGGCCTCGAAATCTGACGTCTGGCTGCCCACGTGGCCCGGCTCGGAGCAGACGGTCCTGCTGGCCATTGCCAACCATCTGATCCAGACCGACCGCTACGACAAGGAATTCGTGCGTCGCTGGGTCAACTGGCGCGAGACGCTCGACTTCCTGAAGACGAAGCCCTACGCGGACGTCGACGTTGATCTCCCCGGGGAAGGCGTCTGGGATCGGCTCAAGGAGCTGCTCTCCGGTGGATCGTTCGATCTGGAGAAGGACCGTGCCCAGTTCGCGGATTTCGACCGGCTCCTGAAGACCCTCTACAAGGACTTTACGTTCGAACGGGCGGCCGAGGAGGCCCAGGTGCCCGTGGAGCGCATCCGGCAGGCCGCCGAATACGTGGCCGATTGCCAGGGACGCCTGTCCACGCATACCTGGCGCAGCGCATCGATCGGCAACCTGGGCGGATGGCAAGTGGCCCGATGCATCCTGTTCCTGAATGTGCTGACGGGAAGCATCGGAACCGAAGGCGGTACGTCGGGCAACAGCTGGAACAAGTTCGTGCCCAAGCCCTTCGATTCGCCGCCGCCGTTCAACGCGTGGAACGAACTCCACATGCCGCACGAGTGGCCACTGGCGCACTACGAGATGTCCTTCCTGCTGCCGCACTTCCTCGAAGAGGGCCGAGGGGACGTCGACGTCTATTTCACGCGCGTCTACAATCCGCTATGGATCAATCCGGACGGCTTCATGTGGATGCGGGCGCTGCAGGACGAGGAGAAGATCAAGTTCCACGTGGCGCTCACTCCGA
Source organism: Bacteroidota bacterium (assembly GCA_027620595.1). GTDB lineage: Bacteria > Bacteroidota > Rhodothermia > Rhodothermales > UBA10348 > JAAZVD01. Next base: position 6,732 of record JAQCDI010000028.1, read on the forward strand.
CCTGGAACGAATCCGCCTGGTTTGCCGATTATGTCCTGCCCATGGGGCACGCTGGCGAGCGGCACGACCTGATGAGCCAGGAGACCCACTCCGGACAGTGGATTGCCTTCCGGCAGCCCGTGCAACGGGTGGCGGCCGAGCGTCTGGGACGCAAGGTCCGGTACACGTACGAGACCAATCCGGGAGAGGTCTGGGAGGAGAACGAATTCTGGATCGAGGTCTCGACCCGCATGGACCCCGATGGCAGCCTCGGTGTGCGCAAGCACTTCATGAGTCCGTACCGCGAGGGCGAAATCATCACGGTGGAGGAATACTACCGCTGGATCTTCGAAAACTCGGTTCCGGGACTTCCCGAAGCCGCCGCCGCCGAGGGGCTCTCACCGCTGGCCTACATGCGCAAGTATGCCGCTTTCGAGGTCACCAAGGACAACTACGTTCCCTACGAGAAGAGCATTTCGGCCGACGGGGCCAAGGTGGACGATGAGGGGCGGCTCGTGAAGGACGGTGCGGTCGTCGGTGTCATGGTGGACGGTAAACCCAAAGCCGGATTCACCACCCCGAGCCGCCGCATGGAGTTCTTTTCGCCCACCATGCGGGATTGGGGCTGGCCCGAGAAGGAGTACACCCTTCCATGGACGCTCAAGAGCCATGTGCACCCGGACAACATCGATCGCAGCAAGGGCGAGATGCTCCTGCTGCCGAATTTCCGTCTACCCACGCTCATCCATACGCGCAGCGCCAACGCCAAGTGGCTCTACGAACTGAGCCACAAGAACCCGGTCTGGATGCATCCCGAGGATGCGCGCCGGTTGGGCGTCGAAACGGGTGACTTGATCCGCGTCACGACGCGCATCGGGTACTTCGTGGACAAAGTATGGGTAACGGAAGGCATCAAGCCGGGTGTGATTGCCATGAGCCACCACCTGGGCCGTTGGCGCCTCAAAGAGGACGAGGGTCTGAGCCGCGGGGCCTCCAACCTGGTGACGATCGAGGAAACGGACAGCAGCGGCACGCTGCGGGTCGTGCACGGCGCCGGTGCCTGGGAATCCTTCGACCCCGACACGTCCCGGATCTGGTGGGAAGATGTGGGTGTACACCAGAACCTGACCCACGCCGTGCAGCCCGATCCCGTGTCAGGGCACCACTGCTGGTTGCAGAAGGCCTTCAACGTGGAAAAAGCCCGCCCGCAGGACCGTCATGGCGACGTTTGGGTGGACACCGCGCAATCGATGCAGAACTACCGGGAGTGGGTGGCATTGGCCCGGTCGGCTGTGGACCATTCGCCCGACGGTCTGCGTCGGCCGTTGTGGCTCAAGCGACCGCTCAAACCGGTCAAGGACGCCTACAAGCTGCCCGATGAACCGTTTGGTCGATAGGCACTCCGAGGCGCTCGCTCTTAACAACAACTTGTCATAACAAGTAAGTACAAGAGTGTATATTGGGTCGGGCTCCACAGCCCTTCCCACCCTGCTACATTTCTTCCGATACCATGGCACGTCATCACCAGGTACTCATCATCGGCGGCGGAACGGCCGGCATCACGGTTGCGGCGCAGCTGCGTCGCAAGGATCGCTCGCTCGGGATCGCCATCATCGAGCCCTCCGAGGTTCACTACTACCAACCGGCCTGGACCCTGGTGGGCGCAGGTACCTACGACCTGCAGGCCACCCGGAAACCGACCACCGATTTCATCCCTTCCGGAGTGACCTGGATCAAGGAGCGGGTGGCCACCATCGCGGCCGCCGAGAACAAAGTGACGCTCCAGACGGGCGAGGATATCACCTATGACTGGCTGGTCGTGGCCGCTGGCATCCAGATCGATTGGCACAAGGTCAAAGGACTGCCAGAAGCCATCGGCAAAGGGGGCGTCTGCTCCAACTATGGCTTTGAGAAGGCGCCCTATACCTGGGAAGTCCTCCAAAGTCTGAAGGCCGGGGACAAGGCGTTCTTCACCCAGCCCAACACGCCCATCAAATGCGGCGGGGCTCCCCAGAAGATCATGTGGCTCACCGCCGATTACCTGCGACGCAACGGTCTGCAGGGCAAGGTGGCCGTCGAAATGATGTCTCCCGGCACGATGCTCTTCGGCGTGGAGGTCTTCCGCAATGCACTGCTCAAGGTGCAAGCGCGCTACGGCGCCAAGTGGAGCCACTACACGAACCTCGTGGAAATCCGTGGGGACAAGAATGAAGCCGTCTTCGACCAGATCGATCCGGCCACCGGCGCGGTGACCGGGCAGCGGGTCGAGCACTATGACATGATCCATGTCGTACCGCCGCAATCGGCACCCGACTTCATCAAACAGAGTGACGTAGCCAACGCCGACGGCTGGGTCGATGTCGACAAGCACACCCTGCAGCACAACCGTTTCCCGAACGTGTTCTCGCTGGGGGACTCGGCCGGTACGCCGAACGCCAAGACGGGCGCGGCTGTCCGCAAGCAGGCACCGGTCATGGTGGCCAACATGCTCAGGGTCATGAAGGAGAACAAGGTGACCGAGGACAAGCGCTACTTCGGCTACACGTCGTGCCCGCTCACGACCGGATACGGGGAAATGCTGCTGGCCGAGTTCGACTACGACAACAACCCGGATCCATCCCTGCCCATCAACACCACGAAGCCGCGCTGGTCCATGTGGCTCCTCAAGAAGTATGTCCTTCCGGTGATGTACTGGCAAGGCATGCTCAAAGGCCGGGCCTGAGCATGACGGATATGGCGATGTCGGACGGAAACCGGCAACTGGCTGCCCGACTTCGCGCCTTGGCCCGTCTCCTGGCGCAGCCCGGAGCGGAAACGCCATGGTGGCGGGTGGCGGGTATCGAATCCGTACCCCGTACGGACGGAGATGACTGGGCCGCTACCCACTACCGCGTCCTGACGCACGATCTGCTGCCCGCCGCCGGCGTTTTCCTCGAGCAGCGTGGAATGCTGGGCGGCGTGGTCGGGCGCGCCGTGCAGGATCGCATGCAGGCTGCCGGATTCGATGCCGGTGGGGATGGCCTCTCGCCCGACCACGCCGCCCACGAGTTGGCATTCCTGGCCCACCTGTTGGAATCCTACCAGATGGCCGGATTCAGCGATTTCTGGCGCCATCATGCTTCGGGCTGGATGCCCCTGCTGCCCGGCGCCTGGGTTTCGAGCGGGGAGGCGGAGTTCGAGGCCCTGGCCGCTGCCCTCAAGAGCACCTTCAACGCCATCGACAAGGTGGCCCTTGCCGCAGGGGATGACGAGGACCAAAGGGAACGGACCCCTCCGGCGCTGGCCGACATGCGGCTGGATCTGGATGATCCCCAGGTCGGGTTGGCACAGATCGGAACGTTCCTGGCCGTTCCCGCCCGTTCGGGATTGGCCCTTACGCGCGCATGGATGAGCCGGGCCGGCCGACGCTTCCGTCTTCCCACCGGATTCGGCTCCCGACTCCAGATCTGCGAAGGCCTGTTGCGCTCGGCGGCCCAGTATGATGCCATGAACGGCGTCTGTGACCTCCTCGATGAGGCTCTCCATGAAACGTCGGCCATGTGGCGCGCCCGCATGGAAGCGGTGCCGACGTGGTCGGCCCACTGGCTCGAACGAATCGGCCAAACCGGTTCGGTGGTGGCCCGGCTGCGCGCGGGAGCCTGAAGGGACTCAACCGTCGCGCAGGGCCGAAAGCTCGTCAAGCCGGTTGGAGGCGCGCAGGGTGTGTGTCAGGGCCCGCCAAGGCGAAAGGAAGAATCGCTCGGGGCTTATCTCCTGCCACAGGCCCGAGGCCTGCAGCACGTCCAGGACCGGTTGATGCGCACCGGCCATCAGGAACGAAACCCCCGACGTGGCCAGGATGCGGTACGTTTCCTGGAGCATGGCCAGCGCCGTAAGGTCCAGGTCGTTCATCGTCGTGGTGTCCAGGATTACGTGCCGGGCATCGCGTTCCCGGGCCAGGGTGATGATCGTGTCGCGGACCCGATCGGCATTGGCAAAGGAGAACGAGGCGTCCACCCGCAACATCAGGATCCCTTCGAACTGCTGTGCATCGGGGTGATTGGCCACGTTGCGGAATGAGCGGGTCTCAGCCAGGTGTCCGAGCACGGCGATGTTGGGCCGGGAAATGCGGTACATGATCTGGATGACCGACAAACCGATGCCTGTCAGGATCCCCTGGTGGATGCCCAGGACGAGCGTGGCCAGGAACGTCAACAGGGCAATCACACCATCGGTGGCCTTGGTGCCGAGCAGCCAGCGCACCTCCTTGACATCGATCAGGCCGAAGGCCGAGACCATGATGATGGATGCAAAAATGGGGATGGGCAGCCAGGCGAAGAGGGGCGTGAGGAAGAGGAGTACCCCGGCAATCAGCAACGCCGCCACACCATTGGCCAGCGGGCTCTTGGCGCCGGCGCGCTCGTTGACGGCGCTGCGCGAGAAGCTGCCCGATACGGGAATGCTCTGGAATAGGGAGCCCAGCACGTTCATGGATCCGAGCACCGTCAGTTCGCGGTTGGGGCGGATGCGGTAGCCATGACGCGCCGCAAACAGCTTGCCCAATGAAATGACGCCCACGAACTGGATGAGGGACAGGGTGACGGCTGTCGGGAAAAGCGCCTGGACCGTGTCCATGGACCATACGGGGAAGGCCGGCGCCGGCAGGCCCGAGGGGATGACGCCCACGAGCTGGACACCGCCCTGCTCCAGGTCCAGGCACAGGACAGCGAGGGTGGAGAGGACTACAACCAGGAGAGGGCCGGGAAGACGGGGGACGAACCGCCGACCGAGCACCAGCAGGGCGATCCCGATGGCCCCGATCAGGAGTGAGGGCACGTGGGTCTGGCCCACCTTGCCGGCGGCTTCCATGAGCAGGACGAAGATGTTCAGGTTGCTCCCCAGATCCACGCCCAGCATGTGTTTGAACTGGCTGAACCCGATGATCAGGGCTGCGGCCCCGGTAAACCCTGTGATGACGGGCCGGGAGAGCAGGTTGACCACGAACCCGAATCGAAGCAGGCCCATAACGACCTGGATGATGCCCACCATCAGCGCCAGGAGGAAGGTCAGCGACAGCGCATCGGCGGCCGATCCCGGGGCCAGACTGGCCACACCGGCCGCCACGATGAGCGAGTCGATGGCCACCACTCCGACGGCCAGATGGCGACTCGTGCCGAAAAGGCTGTAGATCAGGAGCGGAACGAGCGAAGCGTAGAGGCCATAGACGGGCGAAACCCCGGCCAGCAAGGCATAGGCCATGCCCTGCGGAATGAGGACCACGCCCACGGTGATGCCGGCGGCCAGGTCTCCCTTGAACTGGGACCCCGAGTAGGAGGCCCACCAATCCGGACGGAGACGTTGCAATGAAAAGGGTCGGTTCACGGCGGCAGCATCGGGCAGGGGTTCAGGCATCGGGCCCGGCCTCGCCCACAAGATAGGCGTTCAGTCGGCGCTTCGCCTCCTGGCACGCGTCGTGGATGCGCAGGAACGCGGCATCTCCCCCGAACTGCTCGGCCAGGCCGCTGCGCGCAAAGGCATCCCGCACCGGTCCCTTGACGCCGGAGAGCAACAGCGTTACGTTGCGCGCCCGGAGCCGTTCGTGGATGTCGGCCAGGGCATGGATGGCGGTCGAGTCCACCCGGTTGACCGGATACAGGTCCAGGATCAGGAAGCGCGTATCCGGCTCTTGGGAAAGGAGTTCAGAAAGGCCGTCCTTGATGTGCTCTACGTTGCCGAAGAAGAGCGAGGCGTCGATGCGGAAGATGGCGATGCCCTCGGTGCGTTCCACCTCCGGGAACCGCTCCACGTTGCGGTAGGACTCTTCGCCGGGTACGCGGCCGAGCCGGGCCATGTGCGGACGCGAGGCCTGGTAAACGAAGGAGAGCATGGAGAGGGCCACCCCGATCAGGATGCCTTCTTCGATGCCCAGGAAGAGCGTGGCCGAAAAGGTGCTGACCAGAAGGGCCAGATCCGTGCGGTTCGCCCCCCACAGGAAGCGGACTTCCTTCAGGTCGATCAGTCCGGCCACGGCCACCAGGATGATGGCGGCCAGCAATGCATTGGGCAGGAAAGTGAAGAGCGACGTCAGGAAGAGCAGGGTCAGGGAAACGATGACGGCACTGATCATGGAAGCCAGCGGCGTCCGCGCGCCGGCCTGTGCATTGACAGCCGTTCGGCCGAATCCCCCGGCGGCCGGATAGGAGAGGAAGAAGGATCCCACGACGTTGGCCATGCCGAGGGCCGTCAACTCCTGGCTCGGGTCAATGCGTTCGCCATGCTTGGCGGCAAAGGACTTGGCCACGGCGATGGACTCCATGTAGCCGACCAGGGCAATGGCCAGCGCGATCGGCAGGAGATCCGACACGGCGGACCACTGCAGGAAATCGACGCGGGGGACGAGCAAACCGGCCGGCACCGTCCCGACGATGGGCAGCCCCGATGCGTCCAGACCCAGGAACAGGGTCAGCAGCGTACCAAGTACAATGACGAGCAGACCACCCGGGAGACGCCGCGAGAAGCGCCGCAGGATCAGGATGAGAGCCACACCGCCGAGCCCCATGCCAAGCGTCAACAGATGGATGTCCCCCGCTCGGGTGGCCGTCATTACCAGTGTGTCGAGGACACTGCTGGAGCGCGGAATGGGAATGCCGGTCAGGTTCTTGATCTGGCTCAGGGCAATGATCAGGGCGGCGGCGCTGGTAAAGCCGCTAAGGACCGGGTGGGACAGGAAGTTGGTGATGAACCCGAAGCGCAGCAGGCCGAGGACCAGCTGGATGACGCCCACCATGAAGGCCAGGAGCAGCGCCAGGGTGATGTATTCGGGCGAACCGCTGGCCGCATGCTCGGAAACGCCCGTGGCCACGAGCAGGGACATCATGGCCACGGGGCCCACGGCCAGCTGTCCGCTTGTGCCGAGCAGGGCATAGATCAACAGCGGGACGATGGCCGCATACAGCCCGTAGATGGGCGGCATGCCGGCAATCAGGGCGTAGGCCAGTCCCTGGGGAATGAGCAGGACGCCGACCGTAATGCCTGCGTTCAGGTCACCTGGGAGATGGGATCGGTTGTAGTTGCGGGCCCAGGAGAGGGCGGGGATGTAGCGGGATAGCATGGGGGACAGCCCTGGAGGAGGGG
>JAQCDI010000029.1 GCA_027620595.1 Bacteroidota bacterium
TCGTGGACGCGGTGGGACCGGATATCATCGACATCAACTTCGGTTGCCCGGTCAAGAAAGTGGTCTGCAAGGACGGCGGGGCGGGCATCCTGCGCAACCTGCCCAAAATGCAGGAACTGACGGCCGCTGTGATCGAGGAGTCCAATCGGCCGGTTACGGTCAAGACGCGTCTGGGCTGGAACGACGAGACCATCCAGATCCTGGACGTGGCGCGCATGCTGGAAGACACGGGCATCGCCGCCTTGGCCGTGCATGCCCGCACCCGCAGCCAGATGTACAAGGGCGAGGCCCGCTGGGAATGGCTGCGCCGGATCAAGGAGGAGTCGGGCATATCGATTCCGCTGATCGGCAATGGGGATGCCACGACACCGGAGAAGATCGAAGCCATGTTTGCCGAGACGGGTGTGGACGCGGTCATGGTGGGCCGGGGAGCCATCGGCAATCCCTGGATTTTCCGGGACGCCAAGATCTACCGCGAGACCGGAGAGGTTCCGCCTTCACCCTCATGGCGCGAGCGCTGCGAGGTCGTGGCCGAACACTTGGCCCTCAAGTGTGAGTGGCTGGGCGAACGCGTCGGCGTAATGGAAATGCGCCGGATGTACGGCGGCTACTTCAAGGGTTTCCCGGGGGCGAGCCGGCTCCGGACGCTCATCATGGAAGCCCAGACGCTGGACGGTGTGCTTGAAGTCCTGCTCAATTTCGAGGAAGAGGACGCCAACGTGAGCGTGCCGGTGGGACGCAGTGTCAAAGCCGTGGCCATCCAGGCTTCGTTGCCGGTGGCCACGCGCGCACGCGTCGAGCCGGTCTGAAACCCGTCAGTTGCCGCTTTTCGCGGCCAGGTACTCGGCGCCGCGACCCTTGATGTTCTCGTCCCAGTACTGCATCCACGCGGGGCCCTCCGTGGTCAAGCGTTCCCAGTCCACTTCCATGGCCCGGATGTCGCTCTCGCGCATCCACCGGGGAAGTGCCAACGAATCCAGATCCGTGCGCGCCGGAATCCGGTAGTAGCGGTTGGCCTGGTCGACGAGGGCGGAGTCCGACGTGACGTGCTCGTAGAACAGACGGGCAGCATCCAGGGCTGGAGCTCCTTTCACGATGGCAATGCCGTCATGCAGGACCGGGGTGCCCGAGGAGGGCAGGCTGAAGGCAAACGGGTACCCGTTGATCTCCGACTGGATGTAGGTATCGGGCATGTTCCACAAGGACACATCCCCTTCTTCGCGGGCTACCTTCAGGTAGAGCTGCGTGGGGTCGGCCGTGTACGTCTTCGTGTTCATGTCCAGCCGGGCCAGCCAGCGGTAGCCTTCCTCGACTGAGGGCTGACGCATGATGAGCGCCCCCCAGATGGTACGCATCGTGGAACTGGCCAATGGATAGCGGATGATGATGCGGTCCTTCCATTCGGGCTGGAGCAGATCGTCCCAGTCCGCGGGCCGCGCGCCCTCGGGGACGGTGCGGGAGTTGAAGAGCAGCACTTCGGGCGTGAGGAAGGTGGCCAGCCAAGCGTCGTCGGCGCCGCGGCCCGCCACCGGAACGGCGTCGGCCCACGACGGCGTGTAGGGTTCGAGCAGCCCCTCGGACGCCGCACGCGAAAACGTCGGGCCATCGCCTCCCCACCAGATGCTGGCCGTCGGATTGGCTTTCTCCGTGCGGATGCGGTCATAGGCATCCTGCCCGCCCATGTCGATCCACTGGACGTTGATCTCCGGATACAGGGCTTCGAATGCCAGCTCGGTGTCCGAGAGCATCTCCTTGCCGTGGGGTGAGTAAACGACCAGCGAGGGACGGTCGTCGGAAGCACAGCCAGCAAGGAGGACGAGGGTCAGCAAGGCAGGAGCGAGGCGCATGGGTCGGCGGCGTTGGGGAAAGCGTTGGGTGTGTGGATGAGGGTCGGCGTTTCACCCGATGCGTCGCAGACGGGCCAGGCGGACCATCAGCTTCTTGGGTCCTACCTCGTCAAAATCTACGGTGGCCTTGAGCTGTTGCCCCACGCCCTCCATCGAGACGACATCCCCTTCGCCGAAAATGTGGTGCTCGACCCGCATGCCGGGGGCGAGTGCCGAGCTCTCCTCCTCGTCGTAGACGATCCGCTGACCCGAAGGGGTGGCAGGTTTGGGCTGGGTTTTCGGCGCCGGCGCCGTGAACGTGGGGCGGGCCGGCTGCTTTTCACGCAGGTTCTGGCGGTAGTAATACGGATCCATCTCGTTGTAGGACGGACCGCCCGAGCGGCTCTTGAACCGGTCCCGGTCAGGATCGAAGGGCTGTCCGGTTTCCGTCCGGACGATGGATGCGTCGATCTCCTCGAGGAAGCGGCTGCGCACGGCCGGCGTCTGCTCCCCGAAGCGGAAACGGCTGCGGGCATGGGACAGGAAGAGGAGGTGCTTGGCACGGGTCGCCCCCACATAGAACAGCCGCCGTTCCTCTTCCAGTTCGGTCGGATCCTGCGTGGCCATCTGCAGCGGGAACAGGCCCTCTTCCATGCCGGTGAGGAACACGACCGGGAATTCCAGGCCCTTGGACGCATGCAGTGTCATGAGGGTGACCCTGTTTTCCGCGTCGGCCGCTTCGTCGGCGTCGGTCAGCAGCGAGACTTCCTGCAGGAAAGCGCTCAGCGTGCCGTTCTCCCCGGTGTTGGAGGCGCCGAATTCAGCAATGGCGTTCAGGAGTTCCTGCACGTTTTCCCAGCGAACCAGATTCTCCGGCGTGTTCTCTTTGCGAAACTCCTCCAGGATGCCCGTTTCGCGGATGAGCGCCTTGGCTACATCCTCGCCGGGATCGGTGGCGGCCAGGTCCCGATACTTGGCTATCATGTCACGGAAGCCGGCCACGGCCGATGCAGCGCGGGTTGGCAATCCGACGTCGTCGAGCCGTTCGAGGGTCTCCCACGCCCCGATGCGTTGCCGGGCTCCGAATCCCCAGAGCTCGGCCTGGGTCTTGTCCCCGATCCCGCGCGTGGGCACGTTGATGACCCGGCGCATGCTGGCCACGTCATCCGGGTTGACCACAAGGCGCAGGTAGGCCAGGGCGTCCTTGATCTCTTTCCGCTGGTAGAAGGATACACCCCCCACGACGCGATACGGGATGCTGCCACGGCGCAGGGCATCCTCAAGGGAGCGGCTCTGGGCGTTGGTCCGATAGAGTACAGCGAAATCCCTGTTCAGGTGACCCAGGCGGACCTGCACGTCCCGGATCCGTCGTTCCACCTTCTGGGCCTCGTCCCGCTCGGAAATGGACTCGAGCAGGATGATCGGGTCGCCCTGCTGGTTGTCCGTCCAGAGTTTCTTCTCGATCTGGGCCGAGTTGTTGCGGATGATCGAATCGGCGAGGCGCACGATGTTCTGGGTGGAGCGATAGTTCTGCTCCAGACGGATGGTCGTGGCGTTCGGGTAGTCCCGCTGGAAGGACAGCATGTTGGTGATATCCGCGCCGCGGAACGCATAGATGCTCTGGGCATCGTCGCCGACCACGCACAGGTTGCCCAGTTTGCGGGCCAGCGTGCGGGCAATCAGGTACTGCGCCTTGTTCGTGTCCTGATACTCATCGATGTGGATGTACTTCCACCGGTTCTGGTACTTCTCCAGGATGTCCGGGTGGTTGTCGAAGAGCTGCAGCGGTTTGAGCAGCAGGTCGTCGAAATCCATGGCGTTGGCGCGCCGCAGCTCATCCAGATAGGGTTGGTAGAGCTCGGCAGCCCGTTGCTGTTGGGGGGATACGGCCAATCGGGCATACTCCTCGGGATCCACCATCCGGTTCTTGGCGCTCGAGATCAGGTGCTGGATGGAGCGCGGTTTGATCTGTGCGGCGTCCATGCCGAAGCGGTTCATCAGATCCCGCAGGACGCGCTGGGCGTCGTCCGTGTCGTAGATCGTGAAGTCCTGCGTGTAGCCGATCCGCTCGCCGTCGACGCGCATCACCCGTGCCAGCATGGCGTGGAACGTGCCGATGGCCATGCCGCGCCCGGTTTCCTCGCCCACGAGGCCGATGACGCGTTCGCGCATCTCCTTGGCCGCCTTATTGGTAAACGTGATGGCCAGGACCTCCCACGGACGGGCCTTGCCGGTGGCCAGCAAGTAGGCAATGCGATGGGTCAGCGTGCGCGTCTTGCCCGATCCGGGACCGGCCACGATCAGCACGGGGCCGTCGGTGGCCGTCACGGCCTGTTGCTGCACCTCGTTGAGGCCCTTCAGGATGGCGCTTGCTTCGGTGGCAGAAGTCGGGGCGTCGTCGTCGGGCAGCAGCGTAAATTGGGCCATGAAATGCAGCGATGGAAACCGGGTACCGGGTGAGGGGACGGGACTCGCAAGATAAGGGAGCGGGCGGCGGGCTTAAAGGTGTGCGGCGTGTATATTCGCCCAATCCAAGCCTTTTCCAAGCCCTTCGCGCCCAACAACCCATCGGCTCCATGGACTTCGTATCGCTTCTCCGCGGCCTTCTTGGCCTGGCTGTCATCCTGGGCCTGGCCTGGCTCGCCTCGAACAACAGGAAGAGCATCAGCTGGCGCATGGTGGCCTCGGCGCTCGGGCTGCAGGTCGTGCTGGCCATTTTCCTGCTCAAGGGGGCTGACATGGGCGCCTGGTTTGCCCCGCTTGGTTGGCCGAAGCTGTTTTTCTCGTGGGTCAGCGGGTTCTTCGTCCTGGTCCTCAACTTCACCACGGCCGGAGCCCAGTTCATTTTCGGCCCGTTGGCGCTGCCGCCGGGCACCGAAGGCAGTCTGGGTGGCTTTTTTGCCTTCCAGGTGCTGCCCACCATCATTTTCTTCGGCTCGCTCATGGCCGTCCTCTACCACCTGGGCGCGATGCAGAAGGTGGTGCAGGGCATGGCGTGGGCCGTGAGCCGCTTCCTGGGCACGTCCGGAGCCGAATCCCTGTCCGTGACGGCCAACATCTTCGTGGGCCAGACCGAGGCCCCGCTGGTGGTTCGCCCCTATCTCAAAGGGATGACCATGTCCGAGCTGATGGCCGTCATGACCGGCGGAATGGCCACCATTGCCGGTGGGGTCATGGCCGCCTACATCCAGATTCTGGGCGATCCGTATGCCCAGGCCATGGGCGTGTCCCTCGACATCGGAAGGCAGCTCTTCGCCGAGCAGCTTCTGGGTGCAAGCATCATGGCCGCCCCGGCCGCCCTGCTGTTGGCCAAGATGCTCATTCCGGAAACGGGCGAACCGGAGACCCGGGGGAAGGTCAAGATCGAGGTCGAGCAGACGAGTGCCAACGTGATCGATGCGGCGGCCAGCGGTGCGTCGGACGGCCTCAAGCTGGCCCTCAACGTGGGCGCCATGCTCCTGGCTTTCCTGGCACTCATTGCCATGCTCAACTACATCATCGGCTGGGGCGGCGGGCTCTTCGGCGTCGACGTCACCATCCAGCAGATACTCGGATGGGGTCTTTCCCCGCTTGCGTGGCTGATAGGCATTCCGTCGGCCGACATCGTGGCTTTCGGCTCCCTCGTGGGGACCAAGATCATCGCCAACGAATTCGTGGCCTATCTCGACCTTGCGGGCCTGATCGCTAGTGGTGCACTGGATCCGAAGACCGTCGTCATGGCCACGTTCGCGCTTTGCGGTTTCGCCAACCTGTCCTCCATTGCCATCCAGATCGGAGGCATCGGGCCGCTCGCGCCGGAGCGAACGTCGGACCTGGCCAAGCTGGGCGTCCGGGCAGTCCTGGCCGGCACGTTCGCCAATATGATGACCGCCACGATCGCCGGGATTCTTTTGTGAGGCCTACGGCAGGTGCTCCAGGTCGTCAAGATCCTGGTAGCGTCCCGCAGAAGCCTTGTTGACCTTCAGCCAGGACAAATCAAGGATAGACACCTCGACTCCGTCCCATTCGTCCATGACCCGGCTGTCCCAGGCGTCCTCGAAGCGGACCCCGCTGATGCTCGTCAACACCTCAATCCGGAAAGGGGGAAGGCCCATCCGGATTACCCGGTCGTCCACCAAGAACAGATCAGGCTTCAGTTGGTCGACGTGGAAGCCAAACTCGGTCAGGCAACTGACCATGGCCGCCGCGTTTTCGAGGGACTGTTCGATCCAGATGTCGAGGTCTGCAGTAGATCGGACGTATCCGTGATAGGCTACCGCGTATCCCCCGACGAGCAGGTACTTAACGCGATGCGCGGTCAACAACTTCAAGAACTCTCTGAAGTCGTCCGGAAGCAGGGCGGTAGGCATACAGGACCTGTCTGATTTTCTCCACGGCTCGAATTCGTTCCGTGCCGGATTGGGTCAGCCAGTATGCATCGTCAGCTGCATCCTGGTTTTCGAGGGTCGTCACCTCGAAAACAGTTCGATCTACAACACGATGAGTTTTGCAGTGCATGATTGCTGCAGAAAGGTAGCTGTCTGACTGCCGGGAAGTGTACAATGCTCGACTCTGGGTTCAAAACGCAATGCTCTCAACCATTCGGGCCGAAACGGACCTTCATGCGGGTCCAACTGGGGACAGGAACCGACCCTCCGCCGCGCAGGACGTAGGCAGGCTGCCAACGCATCTCGGTCATGGCGCGCATGGCAATCCTGTCCAGGACCGGATGCACGCCCTCCAGTTTGGTCAGGGCAATCGGGACGCCTTCCTTGTTGAGCGCCACCTGGATGAACACGGCGCCTGAGATTTCGCGTTCCTGGAGGCTGTCCGGCACCGGGACCGGGATATCCACCCCGAGCTTGGTCAGCGTGCGGGGATAGCGGAAATGGCGGGCTAGGATCTGGTAGGCACGGCGTTGCTGCTCCTTGACCAGCGGCTGGACGTCCCCGTCCAGGTCCGGCGTCTGGATCTTGGGCGCCACGAATTTCTCGAACAGGGAGTCCACGATCTGGGGCTCATTTCTGAACAGCTCGATCAGGCTCTCCTTGACATACTGGTTGAACTTGCGCTGGGCCAGGGCCATGTCGTTGCCCGAAGAGGCATCGATGGTCATGGTCAGAAGCAGACTGCCCGGGATGCCCATGTCGTCGAAGGTGTCCAGCTCCCGGAAGACGCCGTTCGTATCGGCCGCCACCTGCCACCAGGTGGTGGTGTTTCCTGCCCAGCCAGCCGGCGTTTCCAGAGGGATATGGGGCCCTTCTTCACTGCAGCCGGTCAGAAGCAGGACAGAAAGAAGCAGGATGGAAAGGGCGTGGCGCAACGGGGAAGCGATGGGATGAGGAAAACGGTACCGGTTGGACGCTCCAACACGACAGACGTTGCCTCAGGCTGATGCTTTCGGGTCCGAATCCAGCCGGACGAAATACTTGCGCCGATCCATGGCCACGACCTTGACACGGCTGCCGGCCGAGATGAAATCGCCTTCGGTGACCACTTCGATCCGTTCGCCCTCGATTTCCGCAACGCCGGTGGGGCGCAATGGGGTCAGGGCCACACCGGCCTTGCCCAGATAGCGTGAGCGCGCTTCGCCCTCCCGGGCCAGGAGACGCTCGTCCGTACGCAGGCTGGACGAGAGCACAAAACGGTCCCAGGCGCCCGACTTCCAGACCCACCAGAGGGAGCCGCCCGTAAGACCGATCGCACTCAGCATGGTCAGCATGCCGCCTACCATGCCCGCTTCGATGAAGGCCAGCACGACGGCGGCCAGCATCAGCAGGGCGCCCACGATACCCACGACGTTCAGTCCCGGGATCAGGTACACCTCTGCAATGATGAGCAGCACACCCAGGATGATGAGGGCAATCGGAATCAGCACGGATCCGCGGGAAAAGTGGAGACGGTGGGCCCGAGCGGGCCGTCAACGGGTCTACGCAAAGATACGCCTTTGTTGCGGATTCCGGCGTGGAGGCCTTTCAGGATCCGGTCGAACCCTCCACCTGCCGCACCGCCCGGACCCGCACCCGCGCGCCCTTGACCTCGACCACTTCGATGGCCTGGCCCCTCTCGATGTATTCGCCCGAGGTGACCACATCGATGCGCTCGCTGCCTATCTCGGCGGTGCCGGAAGGACGCAGGGTCGTCAGGGCCACACCGGTCTGGCCCAGCCACTCCGTGTGGGAGGCAGCGCTGGTGTACCCCGTTTCGCGGCTCAGGGAGGGGGCCAGGACCAGCTGGCCGAACCGATCGGACCTGGGCAGGAAGCGCCCCAGGGAAAACATGGCGATGATGAGCATGACCAGGCTGGAGGCCAGGGTCAGGATGGCCGACGAAACGGCTTCCCCCGACGGAAACGAGAAGCCCACATTGCCGATCAGCGAGAATCCCAGGGCAGAAAGGATGGCGGCCAGGCCCGCTATGCCGGCCACGCCGAACCCCGGAATGACGAAGATCTCGGCCAGCAGGAGTCCCACGCCCACGATGAAAAGCAGGATCTCCCAGCTCTCGACGAGTCCGAGGATCCAGTGCGGGCCGAAGAACGCAGCGGCGCCGACGGCCGCAATCATTCCAGGGAAGCCCACACCGGGGGATTGGAGCTCGAAGTACAGGCCGCCCATCATCATGAGCATCAGGATGGACTGGACCACCGGCGAGGAAAGGAAGCGGAGCAGGTCTTCCGCGCGGGTCAGTTGATGGTTCACCCGGGAAGCCGGCTCAAGGCCCAGTCCTGTGATCAGGTCGTCGATGGTCGTGCCCTCGGCATCCGCCACACCCAGTCGCACCGCTTCCTGCGTGGAAAGCGTCAGCACGCTGCCGGCGGCCGAAACTCCCGGTACCTCGATGGTTTCGTCCACCATCGCTTCGGCAATCGCCGGATCCCGGCCGTTGGCCTCGGCGGTGGCCCGCATGAGGGAGCGCATGTAGCTCTGGTACTTGTCCGGCGCGGCCTCTCCGCCCACGCCTTCGACCACCGTGGCAGCACCCATTGACGCCCCCGCCACCATCACGATCCGATCCGCGGCGTACGAGATCAGCGCGCCGGCCGAAGCGGCATTCTTGTCAATGAAAGCCACCGTGGGTACGTCCGCGTCCAGGATCCGCTTGCGGATCTCGTCCGCCGCGTCCAGCAGCCCGCCGAACGTGTCCACGTGGAAAACCACGAGTCCGGCACCGGCATTCGTTGCGTCCTCCAATGCGCGGTCCACATACTTGGCCAGCGGACCGTCAATCATCCCCTTTATGGGCACCACGTAGACCGGGCCGTCCAGGGGTTCCTCGAAAAGGGGCGCATCCTGAGCGCGGGCAGGCAGCCCGGCCAGGAGGATCAGCAGAAAGAAAGATCGAAGGATCATGGCGTCAGGGGGTAATCAGGACAGGGGTGCCGACATCGATGATCTCCCAGAGTCGGTCCATTTGCACGTTCTGGATGGCCACGCAGCCCTGGGTCCAGTTGGATCGCTTGCCGGTGCCGTCGCCATGGATCTCGATGTAGCCGCCCAGTTCGGTGAACATCGGGGGCATGCGGAATTCCCGCTCGGCTGCCACGATGCTGGCGTGTTCCTCTTCACTGATGATCCCCAGCTCCAGGCCGCGGGCCGCGTCCTCGGCGTTGGGATAATTCAGTACGAACGCCTTGTAGAACTGGCTTCCGGGGTTCTTGGCCGCCACGAAGAACTCGCCTTCGGGCGTGCGCCAGTGGTCGGGGTCCCCGCTGCTGCCACGACGCTCCTTGTCGGCAAAGAAGTTGTAGCCCAGGTCGGTCGGGATGCGGTCGATGAGGTGCTCGCCACGGTAGACGAACAAGGTCTGGGACGATTTGGAGATGCGCAGCCAGACATTGGTGATTTCTTCGGACCGGATGATGCCATTGGCTCCGTCCAGCGTTCTGACACGTTTCCATCCCGGCCAGCCCGGATCTTCTGACGGAAGGAACTCGACCGGTTCGCGCCGGGCCAGATTGACGTAGGCGCGGGATGTGTCTGACGGGAAATAAAGCGTGGTGCGCTCGCGGACGGTGTAGTAAAGGCCCGCAGACTCCGCACGAACCTTGGCGACAGGGGCGAGGCTCGGCGATACCGCTTCCGGGGACGGTTGGGCGAAAGCGGTTGTGGATGAAACAAGGAGCAGACAGACAAGGAGAGCGGGAAAGCGGCGCACAGGCATCTCATCTGGTTTTGGCATCTGTACGGAGCTGTCTCAAGATGGATCCAGCCATCAGCGGGCGTCAGGATCTGCCCGGTTGACATCAGCGCACAAGCACCACCGGCATCCGTTCGACATGACCATCCACCTGAAGACTGATGAAGTACATGCCGCTTGGGAGGTGGCTACCATCCAGTGTGCCCCGGTGCGATCCGGCTGACAGCGTCGTGCCGTCCATGAGTACCGCTGCGCGCTGTCCAAGCGTGTTGAACAGCTCGACACGGACATGAGCGGCGTCCGGCAATTCGAAGGCGAATGTTGCGTTGTGGGAGAACGGGTTGGGATATATCGCCGACAGTTTGATAGTCTCGGGGAGATCGATCTGCTCCGTATCGGTAATGATGGCCTGGATTCCGAAGAAGTCGACAACATCCTGCAGCACATTGGCTCGACTGCTTTCGCCATCGACGAGATCCGCCAACGTGTAGGACAGTGCGACAGCTCGACCACCACCGGTAGGCCAGGCCTGTATGCCCACCGTGCCGTGATTTGTCTCAATGAACCATGGCCTGCCGATGGTATTTGGCGTGTACCGATCAACGAAGGTGGTTGCCGTCTGGCGGGAAGCGCTGAATCGCCGGCCCGCCGAGATGGATCCATCCTGACCTCGCAGGTCCGATACCGGTGTCTGCTGCGAAACGCCAATGTCGGTTGACGCAATGCCAAAGAGCGCATACAGATCACGATTGTTTTGCTGATGCAAACCCAGGGTTTTGGCACCCTCCAGGTACACCCTGCCTCCGCTCTCCAGGTACTTCTGAATCGTGCGTGCCGGAATCTGATCAAGCGGTACCGGGGGGCTTTGGAGTGACCACGGTCCGAACGAGAGGAAAACCGCGTCGAAACCGGTCAGGTCTGGGTGGATGAGGGCAGTTCGCGAATAGTGGGTCTCCACCCCGGCCTGCTCCAGCATGTCGGCAATGAAGCGCCCGCTACGCGCACTCGTGTCGCCGATTCCCTCCCACACATAGACACCCGAATTGACCGAGATGTAGTCCGTCAGTGTGGTGGAGTACGTACGGCCGGAACCTGTAGCCGTCAGGGTGACCGATTGGAACCCCGGTGTCGTGTACGTATTGCTTGCGAATGAGCTGGTGTTGTCAACCGTTCCATCGCTTTCGTAGTCCCACTCCCACGCCGTGGCTGACCCGGTAGCGAACGTCGACAAGTTGAAGAAGGTCACAGCCCGGGGCGGGGGCCCGGACCGTCCAACAGCCGCCAGTGCCGCCCGGAAGATGAACCCTCTTTCCGTCATTTTTTCCAGGACGATGTCGGCATTGGCTGCTCCATTGAGCAGGGTGTCGGCCAGCACAATGGCCCGAGCGGCGTCTTCGGTGTTGCTTCCTGATCCCAGCATGGAAAGGGCCTCGAGCAGCAACAGGTCAGTGGTCTGTTTCCCCAGTTCGTCCCAGACCGCCATCATGACGGAAGACCAGATCTGACCATCGGTGTGGATAGCGCCTGTCAGGTCAAACGGGTAGTTACCGGCATAGTCGACCGTCCGCCCGGAGAACCCCGGATACAGCCCCCAGCGGCCCAACCGGCTCCAGTTGACATCCGTTTCATTGAGGAGTCCCAGTCCACGGGAATAGGATGCCGCCCAGTAGTCAGAGCTGCCTTCGCTCAGCCCGTGCGTTGCGCTCAGGTTGCCGTCAGTCACCCAGTCGTGGAGCCCGTGTCCCAGTTCATGGAGGATGATGTCGGCGTCTTCTGCTGCATCAACACCGCCCTCGCCAAATCGCAGACGACCATCGCCGCCCAAATACTGGGCGTTGACCACATCGTCGCCCCAATGCGGGTCGAATCGTACACCACCGTCATAATAGATGGGCTTCAGGTTGAAGCCGAGCGTCTCGTTGATGTAGCGCATCGACTGATCAAGGTGGAAATAGGTATTGACGGCCTCGAATGCTGGCTGGCTTCGGGTGAAGTGGAAATTGCTGCTGTCCTGCACTAAGCTGCCACGCTGCGGGGATTCCACGTCCCGCATGTCGGCCCATGGTCCCGTAAGGAAGAAGTTGGTGCCATCGAACGTCAGGTCCCGCAGTGTGCGCTCCCGAAGCTGCGCTGTCAATTCCGGCGAATCGGCGTTGTTGTTGTCTGAAAATCCCTCACTCTCGTCGTACCGGGCACCCGAAGTCGTCATGGGGTCCGGGTCGAAAACCCACCCTGATCCATCCACCCGCCGCACATTGACTGGGACTTCCATGATCGGTTGTGTGGTCGGTGACACCTCGTCAGGCGCGTGCGTTGCATGGGGATCCCGAAGGTGGGTGGTTGGCTCCGAGCGGAAGACATCGCCCGAAACGGCATCGACCAGGATGTCCCAGGCTCCGTGATGGGTCACCATGTCGATCTGATGAACCAGTCGCCCCGGGCCATTCGGCGCGTAGATCATGAGCTGGCTCTCGGCACGCTGTACCTGATTGGTTTCGAGGAAGCGCTGAGCGATCGCTTCCGCCTCGCCACTGCCCATCTTGGACACCGCCACATCCACGTTCACGTTGGGTTTGTACCCATTGGTTACATAGCGGACGGCTCCCTCACGATCCAGGACGATGGCGACGTCGGATCGGTACACCGGGATGCCCTTGTGGTACTGGATGAAGCGCACGCGCGTGCCCCCCGGCGTCGTACGTACGGCATGTAGGACCATGTCGTCCCCACCGGTGGTCATGCCCAGTTCAGAGCCGCGATCGCGGAAGAAGGAGCGGGCAGTTTCTTCCGGTGTTCCGGATGCCTGATACTTGACCGAGTACAGGACAAGTGGAAGCTCTGTTCTCAGATTGACGCGGGACGCAGGTCGGACCTCGGATTCGGCGTACTCTTCCGGCAGAAGCGTGTACTTCAGGAGCGGGATATCCTGCGCCGAACTTGGCGAAGCAATCAGGACGCCTGTAAGGAGGATCAGAAGGAAACGTTGAATCACGGTCTCAATGGCTTGGGCTGAAGCAATCCGGTAGGATAGAGTACGGATGTACCGAGCATACTGCTGGCCGCTGGTCGCATCGACCGGCTGGGCCGCTCATCCGGCAAGAACGATCAACTGGCGTGGCGGAACGCCTCTATGACCGCGTCGATGTCCCGAAGGTCCATGGCGTGGTCCACGGCGGCCTTGACTTCGGAGGAAGCGTTGGAGGGCGCAAAGGAGCGTCCGCAGACCTGGATGGCCGGCAGGTCGCCATTGGAGTCTCCGATGAACGCCATGCGCTGCAACGGGATACCAGTTTCTTCGGCAAGCCACTCCAGACCTTCGCCCTTGGTGAATCCGCGCGGCACCACATCGATGGAAATGTGCGTGTGGAAGACGTTGTGGTGCGGGTAGCGCGGGCCTACCCAGGCAATGATGCGCTCCAGGGCCTCGTAGAGGCCATGTTCTTCCCTGCCCACGGCGGCCGCCTGCGTCTGTTTGGCGTAGTCCATGGACATGCCCGGATACTCGCCGACGACCGACTCGATGAAGGAGCGGATGGCGTCGATCTCCCGGCGGACTTCCAGGGAGAACCGCGGATGCAGCTTCGAGAAACCCGTCCGGAGGTCGAACATGCCGCCACCCGACTCGAACAGGACCGGGGTCGTCACGCCCAGAAGTTGGGCCACGGCTTCGGTATAGGCGTAGGCCCTGCCCGTACAGAGGGAGAAGGCCGGGGCACCGGGCGCGTGGATCAGCTCGGCAAGCTGAGCGATC
>JAQCDI010000030.1 GCA_027620595.1 Bacteroidota bacterium
GCGTTTGAACCGGGCCCCCTGGATCCCGCCCCCCCCCAGCAGACGCTGGTGGCGGGCCGAGCGGAGGGACTGTTGCTGGGCGGTAATCTGTCCCTTCTGACCCGCCTCATCGGGACAAGGCATCTTCCTGACCTGCGAGGCGCCATTCTTTTCCTCGAGGATATCGGGGAATCGCCCTACCGCGTGGACGGCATGCTGGCCCAGCTCCAGCTGGCCGGCATCCTGGATGGTCTGGCCGGTATCGTCATGGGGGGATTCACCGGAGGAGAAGTCGAACCGGGAAAGTCGTCGTTGACCCTGACGGAGGTCTTCGAGGACTACGTGTCCGACCTCGGGATCCCTGTGGCCACCGGACTGCGCTACGGCCACTTTTCAGACAAAGCTGCTGTTCCAATCGGCGTGATGGCCCGCCTGGAGGCGGATACCTCCGGCCAGGCCGAATTGATATTGCTCGAAGCACCCACGGCAGGTTGACCTGCAGCATGAACGGCAAGATCCAGACAGCAGGGCGGCATTCCGGCCGCGGGAATTCCGTGAAAGCATGGACATTTCACTTCTGAACGTTCCCATGCCCGGGCCGGGATTCGTAGGTTCCTGCTGCCCGATCGACTGGTGTACGGCCTCCTGACCAACCAGGCCTTTGCGCCCCGCTCCACCCTGTCCTGAACGCATGAATATCGCCGTTTTCGCTTCCGGAGGAGGTTCCAACTTCCAGGCCCTGGCCGACGCGTGCCAGGACGGCCGGATCCGGGGACGCATCGCCCTGTGCGTGGCCTCACGCGAAACAGCAGGCGTCATCCAGCGGGCCGAGCGCCTGGGAATCCCGGTGCATGTCCTGCGCGGTTCGACAGAGGAATGGACGGCCTCCGCACTCGAGGTCCTGCGCACGCAGCAGGTCGAATTCATTGCCCTGGCCGGCTTCATGCGCATGGTACCGGCCGACCTGATCCGTGCCTATCCCGATCGGATCGTCAACATCCACCCTGCCCTGCTGCCCGACTTCGGAGGGCACGGGATGTTCGGGATGAACGTGCACCGGGCCGTCATAGCTTCCGGCGCTGCCCGATCCGGCGCCACCGTACACCTCGTGGACGAAGACTACGACACCGGACCCATCGTGGCGCAGGAGGCCATCGATGTCCGGCCCTCGGACTCGGCCGAAGACCTGGCAACCCGTGTGCTCGAAGTCGAGCACCGTCTTTACCCCGCTGTGGTGGCTGCCTTCGCCGAGGGCCGGGTCCACCGTGACGGGGCTTCCATCACCATCCAACCTTCCTCATCCAGTCCGGTCTCCTGATCCGGCATTGCAGTCATCATGATCCACGTCAAGGACCTTCCGGCTCCCGCCAACCACTACCCCATCCGCCGCGCCCTCCTCTCGGTATTCGATAAGCGCGGCGTGGTCGAACTGGCCCAGGCGCTGCATCGGCACGGCGTGGAGCTGATTTCGACCGGTGGCACGTCCAAGGCACTTCTCGAGGCGGGTCTACCGGTTACCTCCGTCGATTCCTTGACCGGGTATCCCGAAATCCTGGGTGGACGGGTAAAGACGCTGCATCCGGCGGTCCACGGTGGCCTGCTCTCGCGGCGCACCGACCCCGAGGATCAGCAGGAGCTGAAGGCCCAGCAGATTGGCGAAATCGACCTCGTGGTCGTAAATCTCTACCCGTTCGGTAAAGCTACGGCAAGCCCCGACACCACCGACGCCGTGGCCATCGAGAACATCGACATCGGGGGACCCACGATGTTGCGCGCCGCAGCCAAAAACTTCTTTTTCGTGGCTGTGGCCTGCTCCCCGGACAGCTACGCCGATATCATGGCCGAAATGGATGCCAGCGGCGGCTCCCTCTCCATGGCCACGCGACGGCGCCTGGCCGCCGCCGCTTTCGATCACACGGCCGTCTATGACACGGCGGTATCCGCCTATTTCCAGCGCGGAAATGAAGCTGAAGGCCGTTTCAGCGTGGATCTGCCGCTGCAACAGACCCTGCGCTATGGAGAGAACCCGCACCAGCAGGCCGGGCTCTACGGCGACTGCACGGCCCAGTTCGAGAAACTGCATGGAAAGGAATTGTCCTTCAACAACCTCCTGGATCTGAGCGCAGCGCTGGTCCTGATCGATGAATTCCGTCAGGCCGACCCCACCGTGGCTATCCTGAAGCACACCAACCCATGCGGTGTGGGCACCGCCGAGTCCCTGGAGGAAGCCTACCACAAGGCCTTCTCCACGGATCGCCAATCCCCCTTTGGAGGCATTGTCGTGGTGAACCGCACTTTGGACCTGGCCACTGCACAGGCCATCGACGGCGTGTTCACCGAAATAATCATTGCGCCGGATTACGAGGACGGCGTACTGGATTTCCTCACGCAGAAAGCAAACCGCCGTCTGATCCGGATGCTGCAGCCTGCCTCCTCCGACCGCACGCCGGATGTTCGCTCCGTCGTCGGGGGGTACCTGCTGCAGGATCGGGATCCGGCTCTGCCGTCGTTTGACGAACTCAGGGCCCGCTGCACAGTGGTCACCAAACGGCAACCAACGGCGGCCGAATGGAAGGACCTGGACTTTGCCTGGCGTGTGGCCAAGAACGTAAAGAGCAACACCATCGTGTATGCCAAGAACGGCCAGACCATCGGCGTCGGCGCAGGCCAGATGAGCCGGATCGATGCGTCGGAGATCGCGGTGTCCAAAGGTCGCAAGTCCGGACTTGACTTCTCCGGGTGCGTCGTCGCCTCGGATGCCTTCTTCCCCTTTGCCGACGGCCTGCTCGAAGCCACCGCCAATGGCGCCACGGCAGCCATCCAGCCGGGTGGTTCGGTGCGGGACGAAGAGGTCATCGCCGCCGCCGACGAACACGGGGTGGCCATGGTATTCACCGGAAACCGCCACTTCCGTCATTGATGCATCGACCTGGGCACGATGCCCCCGCGCGTCGCATCGGCCAGCGCACCGTGCCCACGGAATGCATTATCGTTTGCAATGACCTGACGTCAGGAATACCGATATTGCGGTGTCATCGGACGTGCTGTAGCATCCAATCATGAACCGACTCTGGGAACGCATACGGGACTGGGTCCTGCTGGGAGTACTGGTCATCACATCGCTGGTGATCATGCTCACGGCCAATGACCCCATGTTGCGCGGCCTTCGAGCCCGTTCCCTGGAGGCCACCGCCTCCATCGAAAGCATGTTTGCCGGGTTGGGCCGCTACGTCCGGGCCCTGGACGAGAATGAGGTGCTGCGAGGCCAGAACATCGAGCTGTCCAACCAGGTGGCGCTCATGCGTACCGCGCAAGCGGAGAACCAGCGATTGGAGGCCATGCTCGGCCTCCGGGACTCCCTGTCGTTCCAGGTCCAGGCAGCCAAGGTCATCGCCAAGGACATTACGTCGGAGCGCAATTTCATCATCATCGATGTGGGCAGTGATCACGGCATCAAGGAGAATATGGCCGTGATCGACCCGTCCGGGATCGTCGGTAAGGTTGTCCTCGTGGGAGAACGGTACGCCCGCGTGATGACGTACCTGAACACCGAATTCTTCACTCCGGCCAACGTCCTGCCCGCGTACTCGGACGGAAGCCTTCGATGGGATGGCGGACGGTTCGACCGTCTCCTGCTGGAGCATGTCGTACGATCCGCCGCTGTCTCAGTGGGCGACCAGGTGGTCACCAACGGGTACTCCACCATCTATCATCCCGGCTACCCCATCGGCGTGGTGGACACGCTCTACGCCGCCCCTGGCATGAGTACCTGGACCATCCATGTGCGCCCGCACGCCCGGCTCGACAACCTCAGCCATGTCTTCGTTGTGACCGAGCCGCCATCGACCTACGTGGACATCCTGACCGATCCCTCCCCCATCCGCTGAAGCGCGTTCCATGAGATTCCTGTCTGGGCCCTCGTGCCTCCTCCTTTTCCTTCTTTTTCTGGCCCCGCAGGTCAATGCGCAGACATCGACCACCCAAGCGCTGCGTGAGGCGGTGGATCAGGCCGTAGCCGAAGGCGGCATGCCCAATGCCTGGTGGACCATCCTGATCCAGGACGCCGACACAGGATTCCCCCTGTATGAACGGGATACAGGCCGCAGTTTCATTCCGGCATCGAACACCAAACTCTACTCGACAGCCGCCGCTCTGGATGGCCTGGGCACCGATTTCCGCTTCGAAACGCGGATCGCAACGGACGGCATGATGCAGGACGGCACCCTGAAGGGCAACCTGTTCGTCATTGGTTCGGGAGATCCGGTCATCGGAGGACGATTCACCGACGGGGACATCACAGCGTATTTCCGGCAATGGGCCGATTCACTGAAAGCCCTCGGTATCCACACGGTAGAAGGCAGCGTGATCGGTGACGATGACGCATTCGACGACGTTCCCTACGGCTACGGGTGGCAGTGGGATGATCTGCCCTACTGGTATGCGGCAGAAGTCGGAGCCCTCAGCTTCAATGACAATTGCATTGACTTCTATCTGGAGGCCACGGCGGCCGGACAGCCCGCGGTTCTGCGCTGGGAACCGCACAACACCAGCTACGTGACGGCAGAGAACCGCTCCCTGACGGTAGCTGCCGACACCGGGCTCAAAGAAGACTACTTCCGGGCCCAGGGCTCCAACCATTTCGTTCTGGGATCCCTCGTCCCCGAGGGCCGCACCGATTCAGAAAGCCTGACCGTAGCCAATCCGACGGCATTCTTTGTACACGTCCTCCGGGAGGTCCTGCTCCAGGAGGGTATCGCAGTACGCGGTGGCTCAGTGGACATTGACGACCTGGCAGTCAAGCCTTCCCGTTCCTCCCAGACCCATCTTTTCAGCCACCTCTCGCCGACCCTCGGCGAGATTGTCAGGCCGCTCAACAAGAACAGCCAGAACCTGTATGCCGAACAGGTGCTGCGCGCCCTGGCCGTTGTGCGGGCTCCGGAGGCGGGCGAACCGGCAGCTGGCTCTGCCGCATTGGCCATCGAACGGGCCCGGCGTCAGACGTTCGGCCCGGCCGGCGTGGATACGCTGCGCCTGCAGCTGGTGGACGGCTCCGGCCTTGCCCGTCAGAACCTGGTCACCTCTTCCATGACCGCCTCCCTGTTGCGCTACATGTGGCAACATCCTGACGCGGCGGTCCGGGATGTCTTCCTGGCCTCCCTCCCTGTTGCCGGTGTGGACGGCACCCTGTCCTCCCGCTTGCGGGGCACGGCGGCCGAAGGGAAGGTCCGAGCCAAGACCGGCACGGTCGGCAACGCTTCAGCCTTGTCGGGATACGTAACCACTCCGTCGGGAAAGACCCTGATCGTGTCCATCATGGCCAATCATTTCACGGAGTCCTCGCGCGGCCCGCGGCAGGTCCAGGATCGGATCATGGCCCTTGCTGCCCAACATTCCTATTGATGGTGAGGCGGCCTTGATCAGGCCTGGGGACGGAATCATGCCCGGCGCCGGAACCGTGCCCCCGGCCTTGATCATGCCCGGCGCCGTATTCGTGCTTGGCGCCGTATTCGTGCTTGGCGCCGGAACTGTGCTTGGCGCCGGAACTGTGCCGTCCCGCGCCCGAAACCTGAGCGCGGTGCGCGTGTACACACCCTATTGATCGTCTGCTATTATTTGTGGATCTGGAGATTTCCGAACTGTTGTCCGACACATCCCGCTCCCCGCTCATCCGAAGCACCACCGTCGTAGGTATCCGCCACAAGGGCGCTGTTGTCCTTGGGTCGGATGGCCAAGCCACCATGGGTAACACCGTGATGAAGCGCAGCGCACAGAAAGTCCGCGCGCTTTACAACGGCTCCATCCTGGCCGGATTTGCGGGTGCCACCGCTGACGCCTTCACACTTTTCGAGCGTTTCGAAGAGAAACTGCAGCAATACGGCGGCAACGTGACGCGTTCTGCCGTGGAGCTGGCAAAGGACTGGCGTACGGATCGCTATCTCCGTCGCTTGGAAGCGCTTCTGGCCGTCGCGGCGAAGGATCGGCTGCTTCTCATCAGCGGCACAGGAGATGTCATTGAACCCGACGACGAGATCGTGGCCATCGGCTCCGGCGGACCCTTTGCCCTGGCGGCCGTTCGTGCCATGGTCCGCCACGCCGGAGAGCTCGACGCGCGCACGATTGTGGAACAGTCCCTCCTGATTGCGTCCGAAATCTGCATCTATTCAAACGACCATCTGACCATCCTCGAATTGGATTAGGTCGGCGGCGCCCGGCGTCACCCCTCTGTTTCTTGTTTCCTGTCATCAGCCCGCAATGATTCCATGGCTGCCCGTAAATCTTCCTATCGTTCGCGCACCCAGAACGCGGTCATCCTGGTCGACTACGCCAATGTGTTCGGCGTCATATCCGAACGGATCGACAATGACCAGCCCGATGCCGTCGTCCTCGACCTGGTGTCTTCACTCAAAAGGCATGTCTCCGACCACCTCAAGCTCAAGCCCATCCGGACCGTGGCCTTTGCCAACCTCCCGCCGGGCCACACCCACGGGCATCGCGCAACGGGCGCCTGGTTGGCCGCCGGCATCGAACCCCGTTTCAGCTATGCCCGCTCACGGGACGAAGCTGCCGCCATCGAGCTGGCCATGGAGGCCATGCAGTTGTCGGGCGAACTCGGGTCACAAACCGCTTTTGTCATCCTGTCGGGCAACCAGTGGTTCGTGCCGCTGGTACAGCGCCTGTTCCGTGCAGGCCACTTTGTCCTGATGTCCACCCTGGAGTCCCCATCGGAGCCCGATGACCTTCCCGCCGACTGCCAGGATCTGTATCTGAATGCGGAATTCCTGCTCGGAGGACCCGGACGCAAACTGGCACTCGCTACCCCTGGCCAGGACGAAGAAGAAGTCCCAAGCCAGCGGCCCGAACAGACGTATCCCATTGCCGACGCAGCGGTACGACGTACGCTAGAAATCATTGAGTCGTACTTCGGCCAGTATGAGGAAATCTACCTCACCCCGCTGTTGCGCAAACTGTCCGAAGTGATCGACGACCCCAACGAAGAGCCCAAACAGCTGATAAGCGAGCTCGAGCAGGCGGGCGCCGTCTGGCTCGAGAAACGTCGAGGGTTTCCGCACAACTACACCGTCCTGCTCATGAACACCGAGCATCCGGATGTGGCCGAAATCAAGGAAGCCGCTGCCGAAGCCTCCCCGTCCTATGAAGACGAATACGATGAGGACTATGATGAGGCAGACGGCGACGAGGACGAGTTCTTCGAAGACGATGATGAAGACGATCAAGAACCCGAATATGCCGATGATGAGGACGACGAAGCGTACCCATCGGCCTGACGCCCCCTGAATCTTCCATGTCCATAATCAAGGAATTGACTCCCCACGAAATCGTGGCCGAGCTCGACCGGTATGTCATCGGTCAGAAGGAGGCCAAGAAATCGGTGGCCATCGCCCTGCGCAACCGTTGGCGACGCCTGAATGCGTCCGATGACATGCGCGAGGAGATTGTCCCGAACAACATCATCATGATCGGCCCGACGGGTGTTGGCAAGACGGAGATCGCCCGTCGTCTTGCCCGTCTTTCCGGTGCTCCATTCATCAAGGTCGAGGCCACCAAGTTCACCGAGGTGGGCTACGTCGGCCGGGATGTGGATTCGATGATCCGGGACCTGTGCGACCTGGCCATCAACATGGTGCGGGAGGAACACACGGCTTCGGTGCAGGTCACCGCCAGGGAGCACGCCGACCAGCGCATCCTTGACCTGTTGATTCCTCCCACAAACCCGGTAGTCCGGCCTGCCTCGCCTATCCCCGGGATTTCCACGGGCGAACCGGCTTCGACGGCCGTTGCCGCTCCACCCGCGTCGTCGGACACGGAAGAAGCCCTTCGCGAGCGTACACGGGAGAAATTCCGCCGGATGCTCAACGATGGCGAACTGGACAAGCGCGAAGTCGAAATCGAAGTGGCCTCCGAGCAGACCCCCATGATGCAGGTCTTCGGACCGATGGGTATGGAGGAAATGGGCGTCAACCTGCAGGACCTCTTCGGCAACCTCGGCGGAAAACAGCGGAAAAAACGCCGTGTGCCCGTCTCCGAGGCCCGGGACATCCTGACGGCTGAGGAAGCCCAGAAGCTCATCGACATGGACAAGGTCACGAAGCAGGCCCTCGAACGGGTTCAGCAATCGGGCATCGTGTTCATCGATGAAATCGACAAAGTGGCCTCCCGGTCCGGATCGGGAAAGAGCGGACCGGACGTGTCGCGGGAAGGTGTGCAGCGGGATCTGCTCCCCATCGTCGAAGGATCGAGCGTCATGACCAAGTACGGGATGGTCAAGACCGACCATATCCTTTTCATTGCCAGTGGCGCATTCCATGTGGCCAAGCCGAGCGACCTCATTCCCGAATTACAGGGCCGATTCCCGATCCGGGTGGAGCTGGACAGCCTGACCGAGGCGGACTTCTACCAGATCCTGACCGTCCCGCGCAACGCGTTGCTCAAGCAATACCAGGCCCTCATGGCCTCGGAAGGCGTCACGGTGGAGTTCACCGATGAAGCCGTACGCGAAGTGGCCCGCATGGCCGCCTTCGTCAACGAGGAAGTCGAAAACATCGGTGCACGGCGTCTGCACACGATGCTCACCACGCTGCTCGAAGACCTCCTCTTCGACGTTCCCGATGCCATGCGGGACAACACCTTCCTGGTGGATGGCGCCATGGTACAGGCAAAGCTTGCCGATGTGGTGCAGAACCGGGATCTGAGCCAGTACATCCTGTGAACGGACCCGGGGTCATCACCGAACCTGCCCGCATCCAGGCGCTTTGGGAAGCACACTGTGCGGGGCGGACCGACCTCACGCCGTTCCAGCATCCGGTTTTCCTTGACGGCCTGACCCGTTCGGTACCCTGGACTCCAGCGCTTATTGAGTGGAACGATCAACTGACCCAGTGGGCCTTCCTGCGTCGTCGCGGCCCCTCGACAGACCTCATCCTGCCACCTTTCTGCCCGTTCTCGGCGTTGTTGTTCTCCCCTTCCTCCTCAGCATCCGGACGCACCGATGCCTTCGGCCGGTTGGGTGCAGGGATGCCCGGCATCCCCGCCAGCCGCCTGTTTTCGGTCGATCCGCAGGACTGGGCGGCCGCGGGACGGCCGGCCGCTCCCGTCGGACTGACAGGACAGGAGAAAGCCACCTGGGTTGTCAATCTGGCGCCCATCGAGGAGCTGATGGACGCCTGGTCCGCCTCGGCTCGAAGGACCTGGCGCAAGCATCTCGGAGAATACCGTTTCTCGGAGGGCGGCTCCACTGCTGACCTCATAGCGCTGGTCGAGGCCGGATATGCCCGTCATGGGCGTCGGCTTCCGCTTTCCGCATCCGCTCTGCAGTCCTGGTCCCGGTCGCTGATGCATGCAGGGCTCGGAACGCTGTACACCCTTGCAGAGGGTTCCAAGCTGGCAGCCGGTATCCTCGTGTTGCGGGGCCCGGTCCGGGCCTTCTATTGGCTGGCCGGCAGCCTCCCGGGCCCGGCCATGACCGTCCTCCTGGGCCACGTCTTCGAGCACCTCCACCAGCAAGGTGTCCCCTCGTTCGACTTCATGGGCGCCAATACCCCCGGCATCAGCGAATTCAAGCGCCGATTCGGTGGTGCCCGGGTCATTTACCCCCACTGGGTGCGCCGAACAACCGTATCCAGTCTGCTGGAACGCGCAGCGCGGATCCGGCGTGGGTGGCGCCGATGAACGATCGACCCCTCCTGCACGACTCGCCACGCCCGGACACCGCCCTTCTCGCCGGATCCGCGCTGCTCGCATGGGCCCTCTTCCTGTTGCGCTTCGGTTACGGTTTCGGGTATTCCGACCAGGACGAATTTCTGCCCCTGGCCATGCGTCTGCTGGACGGACAGCTTTTCGCCCGGGACGCCTTTGTGCTCATGCAGTTGGACGGATTCACGATCCGCATGCCGATGGCATGGCTGGTGGCCCTTCCCTCGATGGTGCTGCCCTTGTGGCTGACGGTGTTCCTGCTGCACATGGGTACCGGCATTGCCAGCGGGTGGGCCGTAGCGCGTATGGCAAACCGCCTGACGGATCGTTGGTGGATCCCGCCCCTTGCCACCGTAGCCGTGATTGCCATAACGGCCCGTTGGAATCCGGGCGGAAACGACATCCTCCATGGCATGCTCGTACCCAGCAGTGTGGCTTGGTGCGCCCTCCTTTGGGCTTTTGTGCGATGGCAGGGGCAGCGATACCTGAGCGCGGGCCTTTTGACTGCCCTCGGCACCCTGTTCCATCCCCTGGTTGGCCTGCAGGCTGGCGGGGTATTGATGCTCTCTCTGTTTTTCGACAGAGAGGCACGAACGAAGGACCGGATCAGAATGCTGTTGCCCTGGCTCGTCGTCGCAGCCGCAACCATCCTGCTCTTTTCGGATCTGGGATCCAGTGGAGGGGAAGGCGCAGCCTCAGCCACCACGATCCTGACGCACTGGCGAGCACCCCACCACTACCTGCCCTGGACTTTCCGGGGCGCGGACGCGCTCCAATTGGTCCTGCTCGTCGCCGGAGCCGGATTGCTCCTCTGGCGAGGTCCGGGCACCCCTGGCAAGGATCAGGCAGACCTGTCCAAGGCGCGCCTTCTGCTCTTGATCCCTGTGGCGCTGCTGGTGGCGTCCCTGACCCTCACCTGGTGGCCCTTCTCGCTGGATTCCGTGCTCCGTCTGCAGCCCTGGGCGCTGAGTCCACTCATCCGGGTTTGGAGCACCCTGCTCCTGGTGGTCTTGGCTGCCGGCTTCATCCCTCGCAGAACGGCCCTGAAGGCGGATAAGCAGCGTTTTTCGCCCGCGTTCCTGATGCTGCTCGTGGGCGGCGCCGCCCTCTCCCTGGTGCTGGTCCGCCTGACCCCCGACATCCGCGGTGCCGCCCACCCCGACCGTGAACTGCATGCATGGGCGGCCGAAAACACCGATATCAATGCGGTATTCGTCGTTCCCCCATCCATGACGGGATTCCAGACGGGCGCCATGCGCGCCCAATACGTCTCCTTCAAATCCTTCCCGTTTGCCGCCGAACCAACGCAAGCGTGGTGGGAGCGGCTTCAGCGCATGGCGCCCGTGGCCGAAGTCGAACCGGGCGGTGTAGCGCTGCAAGCGCGGCTGGATTCTTCCTGGGCCCATCGCAGCCTCGCCGACGTGCGCTCGTTCGTGACCCGGGAGCCCGTGGACTTCCTTGTCCGGCCCGCCCAGGACCCGGCCCGATGGTCCGACGCCGTCCAACCCCAGTGGTGCAACCAGCAGTGGTGCGTCTTCTGGGCGGGCCGTATCCTGCGCACGCATCCCGAACCGCCCCGACCGTGAGCATCAAGCAACGCATCCTGGGTCTTTTCGAGGATTCGGCGTTCCGAGCGCCGGTCCTCAAGTTGCTGTCCGGCACGGGCATAGCGTTCGTGATCGGATACCTGGCCCACATCGTGTTGCTGCGGCTGTTTCCCGCTGAATTCTGGGGCGTCTCCGATTATGTCATTGCCTGGGTGTCCATTCTCGCGCCGGTGTCCTCGTTACGTTATGAGGACGCCCTCATGCTGCCCGAGGATCGCCGGCAAGCCGCCCACGCCTATCTCCTCTCCGTGGGCGCCGTCCTCTTGTTCAGTGCCCTGGCGCTGACCGTTTTGTTGCTTTCTCCGGCTCTCATGGCCTATTTCGAAGCCAAGGGGGCCGGGCGCTGGATGCTGCTGCTCCCCGCTGCATTGCTCACCAACCGGCTGGCCAAGATCACCGAGCTCTGGCTCTCCCGCCATGACCACTTCGGCCAGGTATCCGTGGCGCAGGTGGTACAGAGCTCCTCCATGGTGGGCACCCGGATCGGCGCTGGCTGGGTGGGCCCGGGGCCGGGCGGATTGCTCTGGGGATACGTCGTGGGCTACGCGCTTTCCTTCGTGGGCATGTCCCGTGCGTTGGTCCGCAGCCTCCGGTCGGCATTGCAGGGCGGTCCCTCATGGGCCGATCTTCGCATCATGGCCTCCCGATACCGCCGCTTTCCGGCCTTCACGATGCCGGCGGCCATGATCAGCGGACTCATCACACGTCTGCCCATCCTGCTGATACCGATCTGGTTCAGCATGGAAGTGACCGGCCAGTTCTCCCGGGGCTTCAACATGCTGTTCGTCCCCCTCAGCCTGCTGGCAGCTGCCGTTGCACAGGTGTTCTTCGTACGGGCCGTGGAAGCGCGACGGGCCGGAGGCCTGGCAGCCTTCACGGCCAATGTGCACGCCCGGTTGGTACTGATGGCCTTCTGGCCATCCCTGGTCCTGATGGTGGCCGGAGGGGACATCTTCGAGACGCTCTTCGGCGCGGATTGGCGCCATGCCGCCTCCTATCTCCTGTTCGTGGCTCCCTGGATCCTGTTCACCGTTGTGGCTTCGCCCCTGACGCGCCTCTTCGACGTGCTCGAGCGCCAGCGCCTGGAGTTCGGCATCACCGTGGTCAGCCTGGCTGTGATTGCGGGCTCCCTGTGGGTCGGTGGGCAGAGCGGGGATATGTCCCGGCTCCTCCTGTACCTCGGCATCGGCGGCGGCATCGTGCGCTTCGGCCAGACCCTGCTCCTGCTTCACCTTGCCCGTTGCTCCTGGCGGGACGTCATCCGGCCTTACGTTCGTTATTCCGTGTTGGCAGCCCCTTTTCTGGCCTTGGCGGGCTGGTGCGCCACGCTCGGGATTCCTTTGCTTACGACCGCGGTCGCCCTGCTGGGCGGTATCCTCTTCCTGGCCCTTTCCGCCTGGCGGGATGGGCTGCTGAGCTCGAAATGATCATGCTTCGTATCGGTATCCCCCTGTTTCTGCTTTGCGCTCTGGTTTCCGGATGCGGTTCGCCCCCCTCTTCTGAAACCGGCCAGGACGTGACCTTCATGTCCTTCAACATCCGCTACGCCAATCCCGGAGATGGCGTGGATGTGTGGGCGAACCGCAGGGACTGGGTGGCCGCGCTGATTGACACGTCGGGCGCGGATGTCATCGGCCTTCAGGAGGTGCTGCACGGGCAGTTGGAAGACATCCTGGCTCAGACAGACCGCTTCCTTTGGGAAGGCGTCGGCAGGGATGATGGCCGCCAGGCGGGCGAATACTCACCGATCCTGTTCGATCGGCGCCGCTTTGAGCAACTCGATGGGGGAACCCGCTGGCTGTCTCCTGCCCCGGATTCGATCGGCAGCCAGGGTTGGGACGCTGCACTGCCGCGCATTGCCACGTGGGTGACCCTCCGGGACCGGACCTCAGAGCAGCGGATAACGGTTTGGAACACGCACTTCGACCATCTTGGCGAGCAAGCACGCCTGGAAAGTGCCCGACTCATCCGCGCCTGGATGGCCGAGGCCGATGTGGCACTGGGAGACTTCAATGCCCTGCCGGAGTCGGATCCCTGGATGGCACTGGTCGAAGGAGGGCTGCAGGACGCCGGGCGGATGGCCGGATGGGATTCTGTGGGGACTTTCCGGAGCTTCGACCCGGAGGCCGGAATATCCAACCGCATCGACTACATCTGGCTGGCTCCGGGCCACGAACTGACATCTTACGATGTCCTCGACCCGATCCGGATCGCGCGCTACCCATCGGACCATTTGCCCGTCCGTGTTTCCGTCCGCCTTGCGCCGCAGGACCAATAAAAAAGCGTCGCCGGCCATTGACCGACGACGCTTTCCTGAGCGGGTGATGAGATTCGAACTCACGACCCTCACGTTGGCA
>JAQCDI010000031.1 GCA_027620595.1 Bacteroidota bacterium
GGTCGTGCGTCGCCGGGGGGAGGACGAGGCCGCCCGCTCGAGCGCGGCGCTCCGTTGGGCCTCCCGCTGTTCGCGCAGCGCATCGGCCGCTTCCAGGAGCGCCGCGCCGTCGAGTTGCACCACCAGCGTGTTCGCCGGGAGATGGGAAGTGATCGGGACCCGCGGGCCCTTTTCCGCCGCGCGACCCTCCAGGTTCGGGACCAGCCGCGCCGAGGTGCGCTGACTTACGGATCGTTGCGTATGGATGTCGAACTCGCGGATCGAGTCGATCTCGTCGCCGAAGAACTCGATACGGATGGGGAAGGAGCCCGTATAGGGGAAGATGTCCAGGATGCCTCCGCGAAGGGCCAGGTCACCCGGCGTCTCCACGAACTCGGTACGGGAGAACCCCTGTCCGACAAGCCGTTCGATCAGGGTTTCCGGATCGATCTCCATGCCGGCTTCCAGATCCAGGGTGGCCGAGCGCAGCGTTTCGGCCTGCGGTACGCGTTCGGCAAAGGCCGGAACGCTGCAGACGAGGATCCCCCGGAAACCATCCTTGAGTCGTTCGAGGACATCCCCTCGCGCCATCGTGGGCGCCGGGTCGGGCATGTGCTCGGGGTCGAAAGGCCGATTGTCCGAAAGGGGCAACAGGAGGACATCGTCGTCCGAGCCCAGGATCTGCTGAAGGTCGGACCCGAAAAAGGCGGCCGTATCCTCGTCGGGAAGGAGGCACAACGTGGGCCGGCGGGCTTCGAGGAAGGTCTGTGCGACGAGGAAAGCCGGGAGCGAACCGACGGCGCCGCGCAGGGAGACGCTCCGACCGGCGGACATGGCAGATCCCGCAGGACGGTCCGTGTTATGGCCCGCCCAGTCAACAAGCTGTCGGCAGAAGGAAGCCGACGCAATGGAGGTCCGGATGAGTTCTAGCGACACCTGGTTGGGAAGCGCGGCATGCGCAGGTGGCAAAAGCGGGCCGTATACGTTGGACCCTCCGGGTGGGTCCGTCAGTCGGGCAGATACGCCTGATCTTCAATGGCGGGCCGCACGAATCCGGCGGCTTCTTCCAGGCGGCGGGTGGCCTCGGCGCGGTCCACATCCGCAAGGTGCATCACCAGGGCCGTTTTCACGTGCCCCCCGGCGGCATCAAGCAGGGTGGTGGCCTCGGCGTAATTGATGCCCGTCACCGTCATGACCGTGCGCTTGGAGCGTTCGACCAACTTGGCATTGGTCATCTGCAGGTCCACCATCATGTTCTCGTAGACCTTGCCCATGCGGATCATCGAGGCCGTGGTCAGCATGTTCAGGACCAGTTTCTGGGCGGTACCGCTCTTCATGCGGGTCGACCCCATGATCACTTCGGGTCCGACCACAGGGCAGATGGCCACGTCCACGTCGATGTTGAACTGCTCACGGGGCGTGCAGGTGATGTAGAGCGTCTTGCAGCCCAGCTTGCGCGCGTGGTTGACGGCACCGATCACATAGGGGGTACGACGGCTGGCGGCAATCCCGCACACGACGTCGGCGGCCCGCACGCCGGCCTCATCGAGGGCCCGTGCGCCGGACTCCTCCCGATCCTCGGCGCCTTCCTGCGCCTGGAACACGGCGGGCGGGCCGCCGGCAATGAGCCCCTGTACGAGCGATGGGTCGGTGCCGAACGTGGGAGGACACTCCGAGGCATCCAGGATGCCGAGTCGACCACTCGTTCCGGCGCCGGCGTAGAAGAGGCGGCCGCCCGAGCGGAAAGCGTTGACGATGATATCCACGGCCTGTCCGATCCATTCCAATTGCGTCCCGACGGCTTCGGCCACGAGGCGGTCCTCGGCATTCATGATTTCGAGGATCGTGGGGACCGGGGCCGTATCGATCCCCACGGATCGCGGATTGCGTTGCTCGGTGGCCAGGTGCTGGATTTCCTCGAAAAGCGGCGGGACGCGGATCATGACGGATGGGTGGATGGGCTGGCAGAAGGAGCGAACGAAGCGCGGGAACGGGCGTTGGCGGAGGAGGCCGGACTGTAAGGCAATGCCGCCTACGGCAAGATATCGTTTTTGTCCCGAGTGATCCTCCGCTCCCTGCATATCCGGGGCCTTCGGGCCCATGAGGACTCCACCGTCGCGTTCGACGATGGCGTCAACGTGATCATAGGCCCCAATGGCGCAGGGAAGACCAACATCCTCGAGGCCATCCATCTGTGCTGCCTTTCCCGCAGCTTCCTGACTTCGCAGGACCAGGTGGTCCTGCGCCACGGGGCCACCCACTACGAGGTGACGGCCACGATGGAGACCGAGCGGCGCGGCATGACGCGCGTCCGGGTGGCCTGGATGCCCGGCGAGGGCAAAAAGGTGTTTGTGGGCGGCGCGCCCCTCGAGCGGTTGACCGATATCGTCGGGCGCTTTCCGGTGGTCATTTTCTCTCCCGAGGATCAGCGCTTGACAGCCGAAGGCCCTGAATTCCGGCGCCGGTTCCTGGACAACATCATTGCGCAGTCCAGCCCGATCTATCTCGAGAACCTCTTGCGCTACCGCAAGGCGCTCAGCCAACGCAATGAGCTGCTTCAAGCAGCCAGGAGAAGCCGACGCCCTGTGGATCCTGTGGTCCTGGCGGCGCTTACCGAAGGACTGGCCGAGCCCGGTGCGGCCATCATTGCCGCCCGTCTGGCCTTCGTGGAGGCATTCCGCATCCATCTGGACCGGGCGTACCAACGCATCAGCGAGGTGGCCGAGCAGCCGCACCTCATGTATGAGCCTTTCGGCAGCCGCCCTCATCCGGATGTCAAGGAGGCCTTCCTTGACGAGTTGACGCGTCGGGCTGACCGCGAACGGGAGCGGGGAATGACCCTCTCTGGACCGCATCGTCACGACATGGACCTCTTCCTCGACGGAATGCCGGTTCGCCGGTATGCCTCGCAGGGCCAGCACCGCACCTTCGGCATGGCACTCAAGCTGGCCCAGTATGATTACCTCCAGGAGCGCGGTGAGGAGCGTCCCATCCTGTTGCTCGATGATGTGTTCGACAACCTGGACCCGGCGCGGATCGAAGCCTTCCTGGCCATCCTGGCCTCTGGCGACATCGGCCAGAGTGTGACCACGGCCGCGCGACGGGAAATCATCCACAACCATCTCGATCCGGACGCGTGCCGGACATTTTTCGTGACCCGTGGGGGCCGGGTCCATTCAGGAGACCCCGCCGAGGGGGAACTCCTGCCCCCCGAACATCGTGAGCCGGCCCACGCACCCTCTTCTACCTCCTGATATGCGCAGATTCCTGCTTCTGTCCGTGCTGGCCCTTCTGCTGGCCGGCTGTGCCGCCTCCACGAACCCCATCTCGGGTCGCCGCGCCTTCAATTACGCCTGGTCGCCGTCCGAAGAGATCCAGGTCGGACGGGAATCGGATCCTCAGATCGTGGCCCAATACGGGCTCTACGACGATCCCGAGGTAGCGGCATACGTGGATTCCCTGGGGCAGGCCCTGGTCCGATTGAGCCATGTACGGCGGGAGGACGCCGATCCGGCTTTTGCCAACATGCCCTTTCATTTCCGGGTACTCGACAGTCCGGTGGTCAACGCCTTCGCCCTGCCCGGAGGGTACATCTACGTGACCCGAGGACTGCTGGCGCATCTGGAAAACGAGGCGCAGCTGGCCGTCGTCATCGGCCATGAGATCGGTCACGTTGTGGGGCGCCACGGATCGAAGGCCATGTGGCGGCAGCAGTTCGGAACGGGCGCCCTCCTGTTGGGCGCCATCGGCGGTCAGGCCGTATTCGGGGGCAACGCGGCCGAGAACATCCTCAACCTGGGAAGCACCGCCACGCAGCTGGTCTTCCTCAAGTATGGGCGCGGAGCGGAGGAGGAGTCCGATCAGCTGGGGGTGGAGTATGCCGCCTTGGCCGGGTATGATGCCTCACAGGGGGCGGCCTTCTTCCGTTCGCTCAAACGACTTTCCGATCGGGCCGGTGCCGAGCTTCCCACGTTGCTCTCGTCCCATCCTGATCCGGGCAACCGCGAGGCCTATATGGTGCAGCGTTCGGCTTTCTGGACAGAGCGGGGCCTGGCGCAGCAGCGTGTAGGCCGCGAGTCGCTCATGCGGTTCGTGGACGGGGTGATTTTCGGGGAGGATCCCCGTCAGGGGTATGTCGAGGCCTCCACCTTCCACCATCCGGGTCTGGCCTTCCGTTTCCCGGTCCCTTCGGGGTTCCAGGTTCTCAATCAGCCGACCCAGGTCATCATGGTTCCCGAAAGTCAGCAGGCCTACATCGTGATGGATCTGGTCCAGGAGCAGAGCCGGGCGAGGGATGCAGCCGAAGCTGCTGCGTCACAACAGGGTCTCCAGGTCGTGGAGAGCGGTCAGGGTCAGGCGGGCGGGTTGCCCATGCATTACGTGGTGGCCGACGCCACGACCCAGGACAATCAACAGCTGCGTATCCGCTACCAGTTCATCGATTACGCCGGACAGGTCTTCCGTTTCACGGGGATGGCGCTGCGCACCGCTTGGCCCACCTATGAGCCCATGTTCTCGGCCACCATGTCGGGATTCCGTCAGGAAACCGATCCTGCTGTGCTCAACATCCAGCCCGACCGGGTCGGGCTGACGCGCGTCAACGTGCCACAACCGTTCCACGTATTTGCCGGCAGCCAACCGATGCCGAGGGGCGTGGATGCGCTGTCCCTGGCCATTTTGAACCAGGTCGAGGTCGGCGAACAGATCCCGGCGGGTCGTTTCCTGAAGGTGGTGCGCTGAGGGGTGCCTCAGACGGCCCCTTCCCCTGGAGGAATCAGGGTAGCCTCTCCGGCCACACACATTTTCTTGCCCAGGTAGACGTACGTCTTCATCTTGATGTGACGGTACTTCTCGATCTTCTCGGCCACGCGTACTTCGACGGATATCTCGCTGCCCACGGGTACGGGGCGCAGGAACTTGGCCGAGATGTTGACCGCTACACAGCCAGGCCCCGGGAAGTCCCGGCCGAGCGCTTTGGAGATGATGCCGAGCAGGAAAACGCCGTGGACAATGGGCTGGCCGAAACGGGTCTGCGCAGCGGCTTCCGCGCTGATGTGGATCGGGTTGTCGTCCCCGGTCAGGTCGGCAAAGAGCTGTACGTCCTCGGCCGTGATGGTTCGCTGGATGGTGTTGGACTGACCGACTTCCAGGGCGTCGTAAGTATTCGGATTGCTCTGCATGCGGGGCGGGTGCTGGCTTCTGGGTAGGATGCCCGGGGGAGAAGAACCTAAACCTACCCAATCCACGGGGTTTGTTGCGGCGTGTTTCAGGTGAAAAAAAAGAGTATTGACCCCTCGTCCGGGTGCCATGGACCTTCCCCGGAATTCCCGGGTTCGAATGAGGCTTCGAGCATCCTCTCCACGCTCAGTTCGGGGGCCGTCCGGCCCCTGGTCAATTTCCTGCCATGATGCACCGGGTATTCCACTCCTTGCGACCCCTGATCCGGGGCGTTGTGAACCGGGCCGGATGGGTCCTACTGCTGGCCCTCGCGCTGTCGGCCGTCAGCCTGCGGCAGGCCACCGGACTCCGCATCGATACCGACCTGGCCAACTTGATTCCGCCGGAGTATCCGAGCGTACAGGCCCTGGATCGGCTGCGCGAAACGGTGGGAGGGGAGAGCGAGGCGGCGGTAGCCATCGAGAGCCCCTCCTTTGAAGCAAATCGGGCCTTTGCCGAGGCATTGATCCCGCGCATCCTGGCACTGCGCACGGAAGATGACACCGAGGAGGTCTTCCAGCGCGTCGATTACCGCAAGGAAACCGACTTCCTCAAGCGCAACGCCCTCTACTTTGCCACCCCTTCTGAACTGGATATGCTCGAAGGATGGCTAGAGGACAAGATCGTGGATGCCCGTCTCGAGGCGAACCCCATGTTCTTCGACCTCGAGGACGACGAAGCCGAACCGGATTCCATCGGTGAGGAATTGGCCGACATCTATAACGAGATCGTCTCGAAGGAGTACCCGATTTCAGATGACAGCCTGACCATGGTCCTGCGTTTCTTCCCGGCAGAAGCGTCCTCCGACGTGGCCTTCATCGAGAACGCCTATGCAGGCATCGACCAGGCCATTGCCGAGACCGACCCGACCTCGTTCCATCCCCAGATGCAGGTCACGACCGCCGGTCGACTCTACCGTCAGATGACCGAAATCACGACCATCCAGAAGGATGTACTCGACTCGTTCGGCTCGGGTGTGATGGCCGTGCTCCTCTTCGTGGTGCTCTACTTCTTCTACAAGTCCTACGTGGCGCGGGCGGGGCGCACCTTCCGGGCCGGCATCTTCTTTTCGGAACTGGCCCGGACGCCCATCCTGGCGCTCGTCATCGGGCTCCCGTTGCTCATGAGCCTGGCGTGGACCTTCGGACTGGCCGACGTGGTCTACGGGGAACTCAACCTCATGACGTCCACGCTGGGCCTCGTGTTGTTCGGCCTGGGCATCGACTATGGCATCCATTTCTACGCGCGCTACTCCGAGGAGCGGGCCGAAGGACATTCGGTCGTGGATGCCGCCGAGACCACCTTCTCGAGCACGGGTCAAGCCATCACGATCGGCGCGCTGACCACGTCCTTGGCGCTTTTCGTACTGGTGATTGCGGATTTCCGGGGCTTCAGCCAGTTCGGCTTCATTGCCGGGTTCGGTATCCTCTTTGCCCTGGTGGCCATGTTGTTGGTCATGCCGGCCCTGCTGGCCATCTTCGAGCGGTTCCGGATGCTGAATCTCGAAGCCCACGAGGCTGCCGAGACCGTGCGGGCCTCGGGCAAACCGTTTCCAGCGGCTCGCCCCGTGCTTCTGGCCAGCGTGGGCCTGGTTATCGCTGCTGTGGTCTTCCTGCCCCGCGTGGAGTTCGAGTACCGTTTCGGCGAGCTCGAACCGACCTACGTGGAGTATGAGGCGCGGCGCGACGTG
Source organism: Bacteroidota bacterium (assembly GCA_027620595.1). GTDB lineage: Bacteria > Bacteroidota > Rhodothermia > Rhodothermales > UBA10348 > JAAZVD01. Next base: position 6,887 of record JAQCDI010000031.1, read on the forward strand.
GTCCGCAAGGTGTTCAACGACCGTCGTCGACGCAACCCGGCCTATGTGGTTGTGGACGATCCGGCCGAGATTCCGGCCATCACGGCGGCCCTGCAGCTGAAAATTGACGCCGATACGCTCAGCCCCACCATCAACCGTGTCGAGTCCCTTCAGGATCGGTTTCCGATGACCGAACCTGAGCAGAACGAACGACTGACCCGGTTGGCGGGAATCCGCGAGCTGCTCGACGATGCGTTCCTGCGCGAGGATGACTCCGAAGACATGGAGCGGCTCCGAACGGCCGCCAGCACGGATCGTGTCCTGGCCCTGGAGGAAGTGCCCGAGTTCCTGCGCAAGCAGTTCACCTCGAAGACGGGAGAGATGGGCAATTTCGTGATCATCTATCCCCTGCAGGGACTATCGGATGGACGGCAATCCATGGCCTTTTCGGACGATGTCGGGGAGATCATAACGGCCGACGGGCGGGTCTATCACGCCGGATCCACCTCCCTGGTGGCGGCCGACATGCTCAAGCTCATGCAGTCCGAGGCGCCCTGGATGGTCCTGGCCACGCTCTTCCTGGTGGCCCTGCTCATGTTTGTCAACTTCACCACGCCGCGCTGGACATTACTGGCTCTGGTGCCGCTGGCTGTCGGCGTGCTTTGGATGCTGTTCCTGGTCGAGATCTTCCACGCGCGACTCAACTTCTACAACCTGATCGTCCTTCCCGCGGTCCTCGGGATCGGCAACGATGCCGGCGTACACATCGTGCACCGCTACATGGAGATGGGGCGTGGTTCGATACGCGCGGTGCTTCGCAGTACGGGCGAACATGTGGCCATGGGGTCCCTGACCACCATGATCGGGTTCGGTGGCCTGCTCTTGAGCTTCCACCCCGGACTGCAGAGCATCGGCCAGTTGGCCGTCATGGGCATCGGCGCCACCCTGGCGGCCGCGCTCTTCTTCCTTCCTGCCCTGCTGCAGTGGCTGGAGAACCGGGTCAGCCGGGCATCCGAAGGATCGTGACCCCTTTGCGGCCCGGAATCTGCTGGATGCCGTCCGGCAGGGCCACCGAGGACCACGATTCCAGGCTGGCTTTCTCGTCCGACCGGGCGGTGTCGTCCAACACGACGAAGGCGCCCGGTGCCAGGCGCTCCCGCAGCAGGTCGAATGCCGGCCAACGGGCATCGGGACCACTCTTGCGTGGGGGTCCATCCACGATGAGCAGATCGATACCGGACAGGTCGTCGAGGGCGGATGCAGCATACCAGATCCGCCGGCCACGGGACGTTTCCACACCGACGAGCGGCGCATCCACCACGCGCGCGTGGGCCGCAAGGCCATGCGCGTCCAGATTGCGACGGGTAATGGCGGCATACTCGGGATCGTGGTCCAGGGAAAGGACTTCCCCGGCCCCGGCTTCGCGAGCGGCATAGGCCATGACCAACGTCGAAACGCCACTTCCCAGTTCCACGATGCGTTGGGGCCGATGGGTCCGGATAAGGCCGATGAGCCGGGCCGCCAGGGCTGGTGAGCTCGACCAGCGCGTGAAATAGGGCAGGGGATGCACCGGCGCGATGGCCGACTGGATGAACTGCAGGTCCTGGTCCTGGAAAATACGCTCCTCTTCGGCCGCGCGGTGGTAGTGGGCCACGAGCAGGGCCAGTCCAAGGAAACCGGGCACGGAGAGGGCGGGAATCCACCAGCAACCGGTCATGGCTCCCGCCGCCAGGGAAACGATCAGGAACAGCCCGGTCAGGAGGGCAATGCGGCGGCTATCCTCGTGCTTGATGGCAATCAGGGACATGGTTGACTGGTCAGGTACCGGATGAAAGGGATTGCAGGGCATCCACGTAGTGCGAAGCTACGGCATCCCAGCCGAACGTACGGGCCACGTGCTCGCGCGAGCTGGAGGACAGCGAAGCTAGTTGCGCGCGATCCGCATCCAGGGCCAGGATGCGCCGGACATAGCCTTCCACATCCCCGGACTCGACGAAGTAGCCATTGGCGCCGTCGGTGATCACCTCGCGGATGCCTTCAAGCCGGGCCGCCACGGTGGGAAGGCCGTTGATGGCGGCTTCGAGCATGACGATGCCGAAGCCCTCCATGTCTCCTTCCACCGGGATGTTGGGCATGACGAACAGGTCGGCTCCCTGGTAGAGCTCCTTGAGCTGTCCGTCACCGAGGCGCCCCAGCAAACGGACCCGATCCTGGAGGCCGTTTGCACCGATGGCGGCCTGGATGGCCCCTGCCTCCGGGCCGTCCCCACCCAGCCAGTAATGCACGTGCGGCGGCAACTGCGGCATGACGTTTTCGATGAACCAGGCGAACCCCTTGCGACGGACTTGGCGGCCGACGGAGCAGAGCAGGAGGTCCCCCTCAGAAAGGTCCCGGCGGAAAGGGAGCGGCGCGCGGGCGCCGGCCGGCCGCTCGAACGCGGGAAAGCGGTCCAATTTCACGCCGTTGTGGACCACACGGATCTTCGTGGCCGGCAGCCCGCGCGCCGCACACGCCTCGCCCGTGGGGCCCGAGACCGGCAGGACGGCGGCCAGGGGGGCAAACACCCGGGGGACGAAGCGCTGGTAGGCGGCCACCGGCTTGGTCACATCCTGCCCATGCACGATGGCTGCCGCCCGAACGCCATGACGATCCATCAACGGGCGAAGGGAAACGGCCAGGCTGGCCGTGACCATGCTCGAGAAGAGGATCACATCCACCTCGCCCCGCCGGATGCGCCGTCGCAGGGAAAACCAGGCGGATACCAGGAAAGGCAGGATCCGGACGTGGATCCACGACCAGCTTGCTTCCAGCTTGATGATATCGTAGACCAGATCGGGCCGGTCCATGCGTCCCAATGCGGCGTCCAGCTCCATGGCCACGCGCTGCATGCCGCCCACATTGGAAAGGGGTCGGCCCGGAGGCGAGAACGAGTGGGTAACAAAGAGCAGGCGCACGGCAGGGAGGGTCAGGGGTCCAGTACGGTGTCGTAGTACGCGTTGATGCGGCCCAGGATCAGGCGCCAACTGTACGTCTCGGCCTCGCTGCGCGCGGCCTGCCCCATTTGCTGGCGCAGCGCCGCATCGTGGACCAGCTGTCGGATCCGGTTGGCAAAACCGGCCACATCGCGTCCCGGGACGAGGAATCCGGTTTGCTCGTGCAGCACGAGGGACGAACTTCCGGTGGCATCGGCGCACACAGTGGGCAGCCCCGAAGCCATGGCTTCGAGGGTCACATTTCCGAAGGTTTCCGTTTCGGAGGGGAAGAGGAAGATGTCCGAGCTGGCGTATGCGCGTGCCAGGTCGGCGCCCTCCTTGTGCCCGAGGAAAACCGCACGGGGAACCGCTTCCTGCAGAAGATCCCGTGCCGGTCCTTCACCCACCACGAGGCACCGAACAGGTTCGCCTTCCCGCTGCAGCGTACGGACCACTTCGGCAAAGACATCCAGGCCCTTCTCGACCACGAGACGCGAGACGAACGTCACGACCACGTCCGCGTCCTGGAATCCCAGGGATCGACGCCATTCCATCGATCGGTGGGAGGGATCGAACTGCCGGATGTCCACCCCGCGCGGCCAGAGCTCGACGCCATGTCTGATACCATGTTCGGCCAGGACAGCGGCCATCGAGCGCGTGGGCACGTAGAGGTGTTCGCACTTGCCGTAGAACCAGCGCAGGTAGACCCACATGGCCCGCTCGGCCCATGCCAGACGGTAGTATTCGAGATACGAGCTGAAATGGGTGTGATACGATGCCACGACCGGGATTCCGTGCATCCGGGCATAGAGCAGTGCTTCGAGCCCCACCAGGTCCGGGGTGGCAATATGCACGATGGTGGGCTGGAACCGGTCCAGGGCCTCTATGGCATCGGGTCCCAGTCCTAGCGACACCCGGTATTCGGGGCGACCCTGCATGGGGATGGAGGGGACGGCCACCAGCGTTCCGGCATGGTCGATCGGAGGCTCGGCTATGGTTGGCGCAAAAACGCGAACGGGAACGCCTTCACCCTCGAGGAAGGAGACCAACCGGTTCAAGGTCAGGGCGACGCCGTCCACCACATGGTTGTAGGCACCGGTGAAGAGGGCGATACGCTTGGCTTGACGCGGGTCAGGCATCGGGAGCCTCCGTGGTCGGCGAGCGGTCCGCTGCCGTGTCGGGGATCCGCGCCGCGCCATGTGGCTCCTGCAGCTCGGCAATCAGGGATTCGCCTTCGATGCGGGCGCTCCGGGAGCCCGCCGAAAGGGAGAGCGGAATGAATAGACTTATTCCCAGGATCCGGTCGGCGGCCACGCGGGTGAGCAGCATCGAAGCAATGGCGGTTTCCACGCCGCCGAGCAGTCCTGCGGGAAGCTCCAGGATCAGGGCAATGGCCACCAGATCCCGTGTCATGAGGAAGGGCAACCGGTTGGTCACGGTCCAGATGGCCAGCATCGTGCCCCATACCACGAACGGTACGTCGGGCAATACGACCCACCACTGCAGGATCTGCAGGACATAGATTGTCATCAAGCGCAGGATGTGGGCGCCGTAGAGGAAGAGGATGGTCCGCGGCGGCAGCTTGAAGAGCGTATGCCGGAACTGGTAGGCCGCCAGGGCCAGCACGACGGCGATGAATACCGACCCGATGAATACCATCCGGTCGGTATCCCCGATGAGGGTGTCCAGCGGCAGGACGTTGAAGAAGAGCAGGAACCCGACAAGCAGGCCACTGGCCGTCACGCCCCCCATCGAGGACGTAAGACCCATGTCGATCATGATGCGCAGGATGCGCGCGCGGGCGATGCCCAGCTTGTCCTTGACCCAGAAGAGGAAGAACACCTCTCCCGAATAGCCCATCAGGTCCATGTTGAGGACCTTCTTGCGAATGAAAACGCTCAGGAGCGCGCCGCGCCGTGCCGGGAGGAACGTGCGATAGACCAGGGTCTCGAAGACGGGAAGCAGGAAATACATGACCACCACGGTCACGTAGAACCAGGGAGTGCGCGGCATTTCGCGCACGAGGTTGCTCCATCCGATGGAGGACAGCGAATGGACCAGGTAGCCGATGACCCCCGCGGCCACGACAAAACGGAGTCCCTTGATGCCCCTGCGGACGACGGGGTGCGCCGACCAGCGTTCGATCCGGGAGCGGATGTCGTTCAGGCGATTCAAGGGGTTTTTGCAGTGTTCCGCGTCGGCGATGTCGCGTCAGTCGGCCCGTCCGCTGTACCTTGCTGCGGTTGGGCGTCCGCGCCGCGCGGATGCGCGGCGCGGGAAGGGCAGCGCCCGGGAGGTCCAAACAGGACCAGGACGGGCACCACCATCCCGGGAATTTACGGCCGGGGCAGTCAATGAGCGGTACGCAACAGACGAATAAAGCGAGAACGGCCATGTGGGGGGTCCTGCTGGTCTACGCGCTCACCGTGGCCACGCATCTCGGCGAGTTCTGGCCTTTTTCCATCTACCCCATGTTCTCGCAGGCGGGCAATCCGTGGTCCCGGTCCCTGGTTCGGGAGGTGGCCCCGGAAGACAGCATATCCTGGGATACCGTTTCGATGGATGCTCTTCCAGGCCAGCCCTATGGCGTGGCCGAGGGGGGCGTGGACGCCATCGACCTGGCCAATTTCGTCTCCAAGACCCAGGTCTGGGACGAGGATCGGGTGGCCGCGCTTCAACTCATGCTGCTGGCTGATCCACCGCGTTCTCCGCTTGATCTTCTGGTGTTCAGGGTTCGCGCCCGTCTTACGGACACCGACTCGGTGGCCATCCTGGCTACACCCTACGTCCGGGTAGGAACGGGTCGGCTGCCCTCCCTGGCCGACGTCAATCCGGAGATCCGCCCATGAGCCGCTTGCGTGCCTGGTTCGGCAACGTCTGGGAGAACCTGTTCGGATTCGCCGAGCCCGATTCGCGAGGACAGCGCATTTTCCGTCGGGCCTTTGAGGCGTTCATTGGCGCCTCGACCATCTGGCTGGCCTTCTACTGGGGCGAGTACACCCTGCGCATCAGCGACATCGTGCTCGAATTGGGCCTGGCCGTCTGGATCGACATCTCGTTTATGCACGGCAACCAGCTGCCCATGTGGAACGCCTGGCTCATCACAGCCGGGGTGATCCTGGGCTTCCTGCGGGCCGAACGCTTCCTGCCGGGCGGTCGCTGGATCTACCTGCTGACCTGGGTGCTGCTGCTCTTCCAGTATGCGGCGCGGTTCACCCTCGGGGAAATCCCGCACAGCGCCAACCTCATCGGAATGGGATTGCTGGGCTTTGCCCTGGCCAAGGTCTTGTTTACCGATGCCACTGATCGGGGACGGTTCGCCCTGGGGTTCTCCTACTTCTTCATCGGCCTGGGCTATACGTCCGCTGCCCTGAGCAAGCTGGTGGCCCGCGGTCTGACCTGGCCTGACGGACGGCACCTCTGGATGTGGATCAATGAGAAAGCCATGGACGAGGTGGCTCGCAACGGGACGGTGGAACTCAATGCCTTGCAACAACTTGCTATGGAATATTGGTGGGTTGCCACCGCTTTCCTGGCCTTCGGGTTGTTGACGGAAGCGTTTGCCTGGCTCGTCTGGTTCCGCAAGACCCGCTACCTGGCCCTGTGGGCCGTCATGGGGCTCCACATCGGGATCTGGATGGTGATGGACATCCTGTTCGAACTGTCGG